>CAYNGQ010000031.1:0-17128 GCA_964396735.1 uncultured Solirubrobacteraceae bacterium
GCATGAAATTCCTGATCGATGCTCAACTCCCGCTGCGGCTGTCCGACCTGTTGGCCGAAGCCAATCACGATAGTATCCATACCTCCAGCCTGCCAGACGGCAATCGAACCGGCGACCGCCAGCTTGCGGACATCGCCGACAGCGAGAACCGCGTGGTGGTCACAAAGGACCGCGACTTCCGCGATAGCCACCTGCTGCAAGCCCTGCCACGCCGGCTCCTCGTGGTCGCCACCGGCAACATTGCCAACGACGACCTGCTCGCCCTGTTCGAGGCCAACCTCAGCTTGATCGCTGACGCCTTCGAGAACGCCTCCCTCGTCGAAATCAGCGAGGCGAGCGTCGTCATACACGACGGTCGATGATCCGCCATGCCAGTGCCCGGCAACGGCCGGCCGCGCCAGCAGTGGCTCAGCCCGAGACCACGCTACAGGGGACCTATGGCAGAGGCGCAGCAATCTACGTATCGCAACCCGGATCGTCCGACTTCGAGGACCGGAGACGACCGCTTTAGATGGAGGTCGCCGATGTCAGGTTCAGCCATGCAGGACCTAAATTTCCTAAATATTTGTCATGGGCGGTCAAAAGCACTTTTAACTATTTGGAGGGAGTTTCTTTCTGAGCGTCCTTCTTTGCGGCGAGCCCGAGCAAGCCAAGGCGCTCCTGCGCATCCTCATCGCCGAGCTGCCGTCAACGGCCGGCACGACATCCAGCCCACCTACCGCGTGATCGCGCCCGACCGCACCCACACGGCCGGGGTTTGCGCAACGTCCGAAAAAGTGGAGAGGCCAGGAGTCGAACCTACGCGAACCGGCGGCGACTCAACGATTCAGGCCGCGGCGGCGTGCGCGACAGGCTCGCGAGCAGGCGCCGCACCCACACACCCACGAGTGCGCTCCAACGCCTCTGCCACGACGCGCTCGGCGAGGCCAACGACCGACTCGCCGTTCAGCAAACGTGGGTAGATCTGGCTGGCGGAGGCAAGCGCGAGGCCCTCGACCCCGGGCCAGATCGGCGCGGTGCGCGGTGAGTGGTCGAGCGCGTGGACGGGCTCGACGAGCGGGGCGCGCTGGACGGTCCAGTCGACCACGTCCTCGTGAGAGAAGTCGGGCACGAGCTTGGCGAGCATCTCGGTGTAGCGGCGGTAGACGGTCTCGTCGTCCTCGGCGAACTCGGGGCTGTCGGGATCGCAGTACCTCGGTAGGTAGGCGAGGCGCAGCCCGTCGGTGTGCTCAGTGCCGACCACGTGGGAGGTCTCTACCACCGTGGTAATCGGAGTCGGGTCGCAGATGTTGATCGAGTAGTAGGGCGTAAGCGAGCGGCGCAGCTTGAGGATCAGGCAGACGACGCCGAGGTAGCGCTCGGGGTAGGCGCCGAGCAGCGGCTGCAGCTCCTCGGGCAGCAGCCGGCGCAACGCGGGCGGCTGCAGCGTCGGGATCGTGAGGTCGAAGCGCTCGTCCTCTCCATCAACGCGCACCCCGGTGACCGCTCCGCTGACATCGCGCACCAACCCTTCGACACCGGCCCCGAGGCGGACGTCGACGCCGAGCTCGCGGGCGCGCTCGGCGGCGGCTAGCACGAGCTGTTCGTGGCCGCCGCGCAGGCAGCCCATCGTCTCGCCGGCCGAGCGGCTGTCGCGGGCGGAGCGCATGCGGTTGGTGCGCGCCCACAGGTAGGTGGCGGGCAGCTCCCCGTGGTGGGAGTTGAAGCGGGAGTCCAGCAGCGGGCGCCAGATGCGCTGCACCACGCGCCGGCCGCAGTGGCGCGTCAGCCACCGTTCGAGCGGTAGGCGCTCGAGCGCGTCGTAGTTGCGACGCAGCTGGCAGTGCAGCACGAACCACGCCAGACGCGCGCGCCCCAGCGGCGAGAGCGGGGGGAAGCGCAGGAAGTCGCCGATGCCGTTGAAGGGGTGCATCTTGCCGTCGACGAAGAAGCCGACCCCGACCGGCGTGAAGCTCAGCCGATCGGAGAGCCCGAGCTGGTCGGCGAGCGCGATCATGCGCTCGTCGGAGGGGACGATCACGTGGTAGAAGCGATCGATGCGATGCCCCCCGAAGTCAAACGCCCCGGCGAGGCCGCCGGGGGTGGGGGCGCGCTCGAGCAGCGTGACACGCGCGCCGCCTTCGGCGAGGCGCAGCGCCAGCACGGTGCCGAGGATGCCGGCGCCGACGACGCCGATGTGTGGGGCCCGCCTGCCCGGCTCACGATCCGCGCCGCCACCGATCCGGGAGCGTGAGCCCACCGTGCCGGTACCCCCGACGCCTGGCCCGTCCCCCACCGTTGAGCCTTCTAGGGTCATCGCCCGCCGGCGATCGCGCGCAACTGCGCGGTCGGCCGCTCTTCGGCGCGGGCCGCGAGCTCCTCGCTGCCCAGCGGGGAGATGGGCGGCGGCTGGATGCGCCCGACGAGATGGGCGGCCATCAGCCGGCCGTAGGCGAGGACGGTGGGCGAGAGGCTCATCTTCGACACGCCCATACGCCGCGACCAGTCGTTGACCGTCGGCACCTCCTCGACGCGGGCGCCGGCGTTGTAGAGCTTCAGCAGCAGCTCCACGTTGGCGGCGAAGCCGGGCTCGCGCACCAGCAGGTAGCCGTAGGTTTCCGAGGCACGGCGCAGCGTGCCGGCGCGGTAGACGCGGTAGAGCGAGGAGAGCGTGTGGATCTCGTGCAGGCCACCGGCGTAGCGGAAGGCGTTGGAGACCGCTTTGGATGCCGCCAGGCGCCAGGGGGCGACGCCGAGGATCCGGCCCCCGGGCGCGTACACCGAGGCGAGCACGACGTCGGCCCCCTCCTGGAAGCGTTCCAGCATCCGCGGCAGGTCGGCGAGGTCAGAGGTGTTGTCAGCCTCCAGTGTGACGATCGCATCGCCGTCCTGGGACTCCCCCAGCGCGGCGCGCAGGCCGGAGTTGATCGCGGTGCCGAGGCCGCGGTTGACGGAGTGGCGCACGACGGCGAGGTGCAGCGCGTCGCTGTGTTCCGCGATCGCCTCGGCGGTGCCGTCGGTGGAGCCGTCGTCGACGAAGATCACGCGGGCGCCCAGTTCACGGGCGACCGGCGCGAGGTCGGCGAGCAGGCGCGGGATGTTCTCGCGCTCGTTGTATGCGGGGATGACGAAGCGGATCATTGGTGGTCTCCTGGTGGCGTGTGCGGTGGACTCAGGCGGCGACGCGAACATGCCGGGGAGTCGGCATGTCGAGCAGGGTGACGGGACGGTTGTTGGCGGCGGAGTCGCGGACGGCGAGCGCGGCGGCGAGCGCGCGGCAGCCGTCCTGCGCGCCGACCGGCTCGGGGGTGTCGTCGAGCACGCAGCGCGCGAACGCCGTGAGCTCGGCCTGCAGCGGCTCGACGCGCGGCAGCGCGAAGCGGATCGCGGCACCCTCGGCGTCGCCGCGGATTCGCGCCAGCTCGCTCCAGCCCGTGGGCGCGCCGGTGGACTCCGTGAACCACACGTCCTGGGTGAGGTAGGAGGCGCTCAGCATCCCGCCCTCGCCGATCACGGTCATCTCGCGGCGCTTCTCCGGCGTCAGCCAGTTGACGTCGAGCAGGCCGAGCGGCCCGTCGTCGCCGAAGCGCAGCAGGCAGGCGATCAGGTCCTCCTGGGAGGGGTGCACGCAGCGCGAGCCGTCGGCGTAGATCGAGGTGATGTCGCGGTCGAGCACGAACTGCATCAGGTCGAGGTCGTGGGTGGCGAGGTCGATCGCCACGCCGGTGTCCTGGATGCGCACCGGCAGCGGCCCGACGCGGGTGGCGTGGGCGCGAAAGACGCGCCCGATGCGCCCCTCGCGGATCAGCTCGGCGAGCTTGCCCACGGCGGGGTTGAAGCGCTCGACGTGGCCGACCATCAGCTTCACCCGCGCGAGGCGCGCGGCGGCGGCCATCCGCAGGCCGTCCTCCAGCGCCGTGGCGATCGGCTTCTCGACGAACACGTGCTTGCCGGCGGCGATCGCCTCGAGCGCGAGCCGGGAGTGGTGCTCGGAGGGAGCGCAGATGCAGACCGCGTCGACGTCGGCGCGCTCGAGCAGCCAGCGGTGGTCGCCGACCCACTCGATCGGCCGCCGGGCGATCCGCGCGCGGGCGGTCGACTCGTCGGGGTCGGCGACCGCCACGAGCCGTCCCGCGGCGATCCGCTCCCAGGTCTCGACGTGGTAGGCGCCCATCCGCCCCACGCCGATCAATCCGATGCCCAGCTCATCCATGTCGTGCTCCTTTGGTCTCGTCCGTGAGATTGATGTGGTTCGGGGCTCCAATTTGGAGATCGTCCGCGCGGCGGATGGCGCAGCCGACGGTCGTGGACGCGGGGCATCCTGCCCCGCGGCGACGTTGGCGGGCCCCTGCCGGATGGCCGGTGGCCGTACGGGGAAAGCGGGCGCGCGTCATGTCCCCGCCCCCACGCCGATCCCGGCGGCGAGCGGTGCTGCCTCGCCGCCGGGCGGCATCCCTTCCCCCAGGGCCTGGTGTGAGCATCCCAGGTAGTCGACGACCACCTGTGCGATCCGCTGCGCGGCATGGCCGTCGCCGAAGATCGGGGGGCGCTCCAAGGGCAGCGGGGTGCGCAGCGCGGCGGCGAACGCGTCGGGGTCGCACCCGACGAGCGTGTTCCAGCCCGTCTGCACCGTGTCGACCCACTCGGTCTCCTCGCGCAGGGTGATGCAGCGCACGCCCCACAGGTAGGCCTCGCGCTGCACGCCGCCGGAGTCGGTGGCGATCGCGCGCGCGCCGCGCTCCAGCTCGAGCATCCGCGTGTAGGTGACGGGCTCGATCAGCTTCACGTTGGCGGGCGCCTGCAGGCCCCACCCGTCGATCGCGCCGCGGGTGCGGGGGTGCAGCGGCAGCAGCACCGGCAGCGGCGCGCGTCCGAGGCAGGCCAGCACCGCGGCCAGCCGCTCGGGGGAGTCGGTGTTGTAGTTGCGATGCACCGTCGCCAGCAGGTAGTCGCCGGCGCCTGCCGGGCGCACCTGCGCGCGCCAGCTCTCCAGCGTGTCGCACAGCGGGTCGCCGGTGACGTGGATCTCGCCGACGACGCCTTCGCTTTCGAGGTTGCGCCGCGCGCCCTCCGTCGGCGCACACAGAACCTGCGAGAGGCGATCGGTTTCAATCCGGTTGTGCTCCTCGGGCATCTCCTTGCGGTAGGAGCGCAGCCCGGCCTCGACGTGCACGAGCGGCACGCCGCACGACGCCGCGGCCAGGGCGCCGGAGAGTGTCGCGTTGGTGTCCCCGCGCACGATCACGGCGGCGGGCCGTTCGGCGCGGATCAGCTCTTCCAGGCGCTCGCGCGCGAGGTCGAGCTGCACTTCGCGCGCCCGCGAGCCAACTCCGAGGTTGTGGTGGGGGCGCGGCAGGCGGGTGGCGAGGATCTGGCTCTCGGACATCGCCTCGTCGTAGTGCTGGCCGGTGTGCACGAGGATCTCCTCGGCAACTGGCGCGAGCGCCTCGCAGACGGGGGCGGCCTGGATGATCTCCGGACGGGCGCCGATCACCGACAGCACGCGCGGGCGCGCGATGCGCTCGGCCGCGGTGTGGCCGCCCGCGGCGGATGGCCCGGTGATGCGTTCGCGCAGAGCGCCGCTTGCGGCGAGGTCGGCGCCGTCGATCGCGCTTGGTCGAGGCGTGGCGAGGCCACGACCGGCGCCGTCGATCGCGCTGGAGGGAGAGACGGCGAGGCCGCTGCCGGCGCCGCGCAGCGTCGGCTCGTCGGCGACGTGCGTCCAGCGCGGATTGGTTGGTGTGGGGGCGAGCTCGGGCATGGTCAGGCTGCCACCCGGTCGGCGGCCTGGACGAGCGCGAGCGGCTTGGCGCCGGCGCGCATCGACGCCTCGGCCAGCTCCACGGTGGCGACGATCTCGATCCCGAGCGCGAGGCTGGAGCGCGGCTCCTCCCCCGTGCGGATCGCGTGGGCGAAGTCTTCGAGCTCCAGCCGCAGCGGCTCGCGCGGCTCGATCCGCGGGATCACGACGTCGCCGGTGCGATAGATCAGCTGGTGCTCGCCGAAGTTGGCGGGCGTCGGCGGCAGCATGTCCATGCCGCGGTCGTAGATCCTCACCGGTTCGTCGGAGGCGGTGTCGTCGTACTGCACCATCCGCTGGCTGCCCACGACGATCATCTGGCGCACCTTGCGCGGCGCCAACCAGGAGATCTGCACGTTGGCGGTTTGCCCCTGCGCGAAGGTGAGCGTCATGAAGGCCGTCTCCGACACCCCCTGGCGCAGCACACTCGAGCCGGAGGCCGCGACTTCCACGACCGGCTGCTCCAGCCAGTACAGGAGGATCGAGAGGTCGTGCGGCGCGAGGTCGCACACCACGCCGTCGCCGTTGTACTTGCCGAGGTTCATCCGCGAGGAGGTGACGAAGTGCACGTCCCCGACCACCCCGCCACGGATCAGATCGCGCACCGCGTTGACGGCGGGGCTGTAGATGAAGGTGTGTCCCGGCATCAGCACGCGGTCAGCCTCGGCGGCAAGGTCGGCGAGGTCGAGCGCGTCCCGCAGGCGCGTGGCGAGCGGCTTCTCGACCAGCACGTGCTTGCCGGCCCGCAGCGCGCGGGAGGCGAGCGCCGCGTGCGTCTGCGGCGGGGTGGCGATCACGATCGCCTCGATCTCGGGGTCGACCAGCAGCGCGTCGAAGTCGCGCACCGCGCGGGCGCCGGGGTGGCGACGGCGGAATAGATGCAGCTGTTCAGGGTCGGAGTCGCACAGCGCATCGAGGCGCAGCTGCGAGCATTCCGCGACGTTGCGCGCGAGGTTGGGGCCCCAGTAGCCATAGCCGACCACCGCGGCGCCGATCGGCTCCTCCTTCGAAACAATACGCATTACGCCACCCCCTGCCGGCCGAGCACGACCGGCACTGTCTTGACAAGAATTCGCAAATCGAGCAGCAGCGAGGCGTCGTCGGCATACTCGATGTCGAAGCGCACCATCTCGTCGTAGGTGCGCTCGTTGCGACCACTCACCTGCCACAGGCCGGTGAGGCCGGGCTTGACGGCGAAGCGCCGCAGGTAGACATCGGGATACATCTCGACCTCGTAAGGGATCACCGGACGGGGTCCGACCAGCGCCATCTCGCCGCGCAGCACGTTGATCAGCTGCGGCAGCTCGTCGAGGCTCCAGGAGCGCAGCAGGCGCCCCACGCGGGTGACGCGGGAGTCGACCGAGAGCTTGTACAGCTGGCCCCGTTCGGAGCTGGCCGACCGCCCGCCGATCAGGTTCTGCACGTAGCGGCGGTGCGGATCGGTGTCGGCGCCGGAGCGCATCGTGCGGAACTTGAAGATCGTGAACTCCTGCTGATCGCGCCCGACGCGGCGCTGGCGGAAGAGTGCCGGCCCGCGCGAGTCGATCCGGATCGCCAGCGCGATCAACGCCATCAGCGGCGTCAGCATCAGCAGCAGCGCGCTCGCAACGACGAGGTCGAGCGTTCGCCGCAGGGCATCCGCGACAGGGCGCCGCGCCGACCGCGGTGAGGCGGTGGTGGCCTCACCGCGGTCGTGACCTGGCTTGGCCTGGTCGGGCACTACGACGGACAACCGCTGCACAGGCTGTGTAGGAGCGACACTCATATATCTGATGAACGTGGTGGCACGGCGGCGTCTTTTGTGCTTTGTGCGAAGGCGCCGAATGACGCAACGGCACCAATCACCTGATCGAGCTCGGCATCGGTCATCCCCGGGAAGATCGGCAACGAGCAGATCCGCTCCGCCGCCGACTCGCTCACCGGGAGGCTGCCAGCCTCCAGGCCGAGATCGGCATAGGCACCAGTGCGGTGAATCGGCACGGGGTAGTGAACGGCGCTCGCGACGCCCTGCTCCCCCAGGTGCTCACGCAGCAGATCGCGCTGCACACAGCGAACCACCAACAGGTGATACACATGGTCTGCCTCCGGGAAGGGCAAGCGAACTGGATCGACGGCCGAGCCTGTGAGCCGCTCGCGCAGCGTCCTGCCGAGGCGCCGGCGGTCGTCGTTCCAGCCGTCGAGGCGTGTCAGCTTGCGGCGCAGCACCGCCGCCTGCAGCGCATCCAGCCGCGCGGTCGAGCCGACCACGCGGTGGTGGTAGCGCGGGCGCTCGCCGTGGGCGCGCAGCAGCCGCACGCGGTCGGCCAGCTCCGGACGGGAGGTGACCACCGCGCCGCCGTCACCCCACGCGCCAAGGTTCTTGGCGGGGTAGAAGCTGAAGCAGCCGGCAGCCCCCAGCGTGCCGACACGCCGGCCACGGTAGCGCGCACCGTGCGCCTGGCAGGCGTCCTCGAGCACCTCGATGCCCGCTTCGCCCGCGAGCGCGAGGATCGGGTCGAGATCGACGGTCGCACCGAACAGGTGCACGGGGATCACGCAGCGCACGCGCGGAGAGAGCGCGCCCGCCACGAGCTCGGCGGTGATCAGATGCGAGTCGGGATCCACGTCGACCGGCACCGGGGTGGCGCCCACCGCGCTCACCGCCTCGGCCGTGGCGATGAAGGAGTTGGTCGGGACGATCACCTCGTCGCCCTTGCCGATCTCCAGCGCCCGCAGCGCCAGCGCGAGCGCCTCGGTGCCGGAGGAGACGCCGATCGCGAAGTCGCTCTCGCAGTAGTCGGCGAACTCGCGCTCGAAGCACTCCACGTGGTGGCCGAGCGTGAAGGCGCCCTGCTCGGCCACTTCGCGCACCGCACCGAGCAACTCCTCGAGCAGCGCGGGGTCGGCGTTGTCCATACGCGTGAACGGCACCTGTGGGGTGAGTGCCGCGACAGGCGCGCCAGTGAAGCCGGACGCCGTGGTGGAGTCGGTGGCGGCACCCCCCGGCACGGGCGGGGGAGCAGCCGACGGGGGAACGGCCAGTGGGGAGGCGAGGCTCGTAGACATGAATTCCCTCGCTCAGGCCGCCACGGCAGCGGTCGCCGGGGCCGACTCCAGACGGATCAACTCCTGCTGCAGCGCCCGGCGGCCACGGTGGTGCAGACCGTGGATCGAGCTCTCCGAGCGGCCCATCCGCTCGGCGATCTCCGGTGGGGTGAGCCCGATCACATGGCGCATCACCACGACGTTGCGCTGTTCCTCGGGGAGCGAGTCCAGCGCGGCGCGAAGGTTGCGCGCGCGATCCTGGGCGTCCTCGTCCATGTGCGTGTCCGCGCCGTACACCTCCTCGGCGGGGATCGCGCGGCGGCGCCGTAAATGGTCGAGCGCCACGTTGCGCGCCAGCCGCAGCAGCCAGCCCGAGAAGGGGATGCCGCGGTCGTCGTACTTGCAGATCACCGTGATCAGCTTCAGGAAGACATGCTGCGTGAGGTCTTCGGCCTCCTTCTCGTCGCGCACGATCGAGCGCACATACCCGTACACGTTGTCGGAGTAGCGCACGTACAGCAGCCGCAGCGCCTCGCGGTCGCCCTCCTTGGCGCGCGCGATCGCGAGACGCACCTGGCGCATCGCCTCGGGTGACTCGTCGAGCGTGGTTTTGGCGCGCAGGCCGATGTGAGCGCTCTCGCGAGCGTGCATGTCCTTGATGTGCACGGAGGTTCCTCCATCCCTGGTTTGACGATTCCGTTGCTTGTGCAGAGCCCGTCCTGAACCTGTCCTTCGGGCCCGTTATGTCCTGCCAGCGATGATGCGCGGCGCGGGGGGCGCTCACAATCGCCCGTTGGTCGCGACTTTCGTTCACCGCCCTGAACGGCTGGATCCGTCATCCTTCGGGAGGCGGGCGTTCACGACCTGAACGCCCGGGTCCGCCATCCTTCCGGGAACATCGCGTTTCCCCGAAGTCAAAACCAGCGCAAGGAGCGTCACCCGCATGAGCGAGCACCCGCACACCAGCACGCAGACCGACGAGGAGGATCCCTACGAGTCGCTGATGGCCCGCCGGGGAGCGCCCAAGCACCGCTTCCCCGCCCGCGAGAGCGACCCCCGGCTGGCGTACGCGCTGGTGCACGACGAGCTGCTGCTGGACGGTGTGGCGCGCATGAACCTCGCGACCTTCTGCACCACCTGGGCCGAGCCCGAGGTGCTGGCGCTGCTGGCGGAGAGCTTCGACAAGAACATCGTCGACAAGGACGAGTACCCCCAGACCGCGGAGCTGGAGGCCCGCTGCGTGCGGATGCTGGCCGACCTGTGGCGCTCCCCGCACCCGGGCACCACGCTCGGCACCTCCACCACCGGCTCCAGCGAGGCGGCGATGCTGGCGGGCCTGGCGGCGAAGTTCCGCTGGCGCGAGCGCCGCGCTGCCGAAGGCAAGCCCGCCGAGCGGCCCAACTTCGTCTGCGGCCCCGTGCAGGTGTGCTGGGAGAAGTTCGCGCGCTACTTCGACGTGGAGATCCGCCAGGTGCCGATGGACCCGGGCCGCTACCTGATGGAAAAGGAGCAGTGCCTCGAACGGTGCGACGAGAACACGATCATGGTCGTCGCCACTCTCGGCCAGACGTTCACCGGCCTGTTCGAGGACGTCCCCGGGATCGCCGCCGCGCTCGACACCCTCCAAGGCGAAAGCGGCCTCGACATCCCCCTGCACGTGGACGGCGCCAGCGGCGCGCTGCTCGCCCCCTTCACCGCCCCCGACCTGGAGTGGGACTTCCGCCTGGAGCGCGTCAAGTCGATCAACGCCTCCGGCCACAAGACCGGCCTCGCCCCGCTCGGCTGCGGCTGGGCTGTATGGCGCGAAAAGCACGACATGCCCGAGCGGATGATCTTCAACGTCAACTACCTCGGCGGCGAGATGCCCACCTTCAACCTCAACTTCTCCCGCCCCGGCGGCCAGGTCGTGACCCAGTACTACGACTTCATCCGCCTCGGGCGCGAGGGGTATGCCCGCGTGCACGGCGCCACCTATGAGACCTGCGCCTACCTCGCGCACGAGATCGCCAAGCTCGGCCCGTTCGAACTCGTCCACGCCGGCGACCCCAACCGGGGCATCGCCGCGGTCTCGTGGAAGCTGACCGACGGCGAGGAGCACGCCTTCAACCTGTTCGACGTGGCCGATCGCCTGCGGGCTCACGGCTGGCTGGTACCCGCCTACACGCTCCCGCCCAACCTCGAGAACCTCGCGATCCAGCGGATCCTCGTGCGCCACGGCTTCAGCCGCGACATGGCCGACCTGCTGCTCGCGGACATCCACCGCAGCCTCGCCACGCTGGACGAGCACCCGCCCTCCAGCTCGCTCTCAGAGCGCGAGGTGGGCTCCTTCAACCACAACGCCAAGGCGGCGGTGAGCTGATCGATTCGCACCCTCGATTCCGAGGGTGTCGCAGCGGGATCGTCCACGTGGCACATCGACAGCCAAGCGCCCGGGCGTGGGGCCTCCATGCCCCACAACCACGCGCTACGCTTGGCAGATGCGCACGGTGGTTCTGGACCCCTCGACGGCCAGCCTCGAGGAGCTGCTCGAGCATCGGCGCCGCTCCGGGCTTGATCGCCTCGATGAGGTATGGGAGGGTGCCCTGCACATGGTTCCAGCCCCGGACGACGCGCACGCCGACATCGCCCAGCAGCTGGCCCTGGCGCTCAACGGTCCCGCGCGAGCCGCGGGACTGTTCCCAACCATGCACGAGTTCAACCTTGGGAGCTCAATGGAAGACTTCCGCGTGCCCGACGGCGGCCTGCACCGAGCACGACGCTGGGGCACATGGGAGCACACCGCGCCGCTCGTCGTCGAGATCGTCTCCCCAAGCGACGAGACCTGGCAGAAGCTTCCCTTCTACGCCGCCCATGCCGTCGACGAGGTGCTGATCGTCGATCCCCGGAAACGGGTCGTTCACTGGCTGGGGCTACGAGATGGAGAGTACGAGCCGATCGAACGCAGCGCCGTGATCGACCTCGGCCCGGACGAGCTGGCCAAGCGGATCGACTGGCCGTAGCGGCTCCACCTCCCCTGCAGCGACCTCTCTTACAACGCCTCCTGCGCGAACGCCTCCGCGAGATCGCCGTGCCAGGTGCGGAAGAAGGCCTCCGCGGTGGCGGCGTCGAGCGGTCGGGCGAAGAGAAAGCCCTGGCCTGAGTCGCAGTGCTCGTCCTGCAGCAGGTCGAGCTCGTGCTGGCGCTCGATGCCCTCGGCGAGCGTCTCGATCGACATCGCCTTGCCGAGCTGCACGAGCGTGCGGATCAGCGTCTCGCCTTCGGGGTTCTGCGTCAGTCGGGCGATGAACGAACGGTCGATCTTCAGCGCGTCGACCGGGAACTGCTGGAGGTGGGAGAGGGAGGAGTAGCCGGTGCCGAAGTCGTCGATCGCGATCCGCACGCCCAGCTCCTTCACCTTCTTCAGGCGGCTGACGGTCAGGTTGGTGTCGCGCATGATCGTCGTCTCGGTGATCTCCAGCGTCAGCATCGCCGGGTCCATGCCGCTCTCTCGCAGGGCGTCGCGGACTTGCCCGACGAACTCGTCGGTGTCCAGCTGTCGCGCGGAGACGTTCACCGACATCCCGATCGCGTGGCCTTTCTCGCGCCAGCTGGCGCTCTGGCGGCAGGCCTCGCGCAGCACCCAGCCGCCGATCTCGGTGATCATCCCGGTCTCCTCCAGCAGCGGCACGAAGTCGTCGGGCTGCACCACCCCACGTCGCGGGCTGTTCCAGCGCAGCAGCGCCTCCACGCCCTTCGGGCTCATGTCCTGCAGGTCAAACGTCGGCTGGTAGACGAGGAAGAACTGTTCGTTCTGCAGCGCTTCGCGCAGGTCCATCTCCAGCTCCATGCGGCTCTGCACCGCGTCCTGCATCGTCGACTCGAACACCACATAGCGGTTCTTGCCATCCCACTTGGCGCGGTACATCGCCACGTCGGCGTCGCGCAGCAACTCCTCGGCGGAGTCGCGCGGGCCCATCGCGATCCCCACGCTCGCCGTCACCGCCAGGCGTTTGGCCTGACCGTCGTCCAGCCGGAAGGGCGGCGCCAGCGCCTCCAGCAGGCGCTCGGCGATCAGCTCGGGGCCGGCAGCCAGAGACATTCCTTCGGCGATCACCACAAACTCGTCGCCGCCGAGGCGCCCGAGCGCGTCGGTCTCGCGGATCGTGTGCCCCAGCCGCGATGCCACCGCCTTCAGCAGCCGGTCGCCGGCGCCATGGCCGAGCGTGTCGTTGATGCCCTTGAAGTTGTCGAGGTCGATGAACAGCGCCGCCACCGGCGTCTGGCTGCGACGCGAGCGCACCAGCATCTGCTCCACGCGGTCGAGGATCAGCGTGCGGTTGGGCAGGCCCGTCAGCGGGTCGTGGGTGGCGAGGAACACCAGCTCGTCCTGGCGGCGCGATAGCTCCTCGTGGGCGCGGCGGCGCTCCTGCTCGAAGGACTCGCACATCCGCACCAGCGTCACGTCGAGGCTGCGCTGCAGCATCTCCAGCGCCTGCGCGCGCACCTCCTCGGGGAGCTCCAGCGCCCGCGCGTGCTCGAACACCACCTCCTCGGCGGCGTCGCGCCAGCGCAGACAGCGCTTGGTCACCTCGTTGAGCGGGGCCGCGCGCTGCGCCGCCAGCTGACCGAAGATCCGCCACGACTCGCGGCCCACCTCGCGGGCGACCTCCTCGCCGTCGCCCGCCATCCAGCGCGCCACCGCGATCGTCGATACCGAGCCGACCCGCGCGAAGCTGTCTTCGACGAGCGAGTCGAGCGTGCGGCCCGACTCCGAGGAGCGGCGCTGCAACCTCGCGACGACCTCGTCCGTATCCCGTTTCAGGGCTTCCCCGAGGCGGCGCAGGTCCTGGGCAGCGTCGGGCATACCTGTCAACTATCGACGCCCTCTCGGATTCCTTGAGCGCCGGCCCCGCTCGCCCTCGACACAGACGCTTGTAAGCAGTAGTTTCGTATCCATGTGCTGCCAGCCCGCAACTCGCCCGCCCTCCATGGGTTTGACCGTATGACGGATGTAATAGACAGCGCCTTGACGAAAAGCCCAGCGGGCCGGTAGGGTGCTAGGTTCTAGCTTGGGGTCGATAACAAAAAAGTTGTGGAGGAGAGGATCGTGGTTATGAGAAGCCTTGCTCACCGTACCCTTGTCGTTGGGGGCGCCCTTGCGGCCGCCGCCGCGCCAGTTGCCCTTGCCGTCGGCGTCGCCGGCGCCTCGGGTTCCCCTGCGCATGCGGCACGCACCGTCTCACTGAAGGACACCGGCAATCTGCACAAGACCTCCAAACACGGGTTCAACCTGTACGAGTCCGGCAGCGCCAGCGGCTCGATCCCGGGCTCGATCACGGTGCATCTGGACGTCGTCTCCACAAATAAAGTCACAGCTGAATTGACCGTCAACCCAAAGAGTGGCGGCTCGATCAGCGGCAAGGCCTCCGGCAGCTACCGCACCGACGGCGGCACCGCGAGCTTCAACGGCACGCTCTCGATCAACCACGGCAGCGGCAGCTACTCCGGCGCCCACGGCTCGGGCATCAGCTTCAGCGGGACGATCCAGCGCTCCAACGACTCCATGACCGTGCACGTCAACGGCAACTTCTCCTCCTGACGCGGGCCTGGGGGGAAATTCGATGATCAAGCTCACAACGCTCGCCGCCTCAGCGGCGCTGCTGACCTGCGTGTGCCTGCCGGCCGGGGCCGCGGCGAAGGCCTCGGAGCAGGCGACGCTCAGCGCCTCCTTCACGCCCGACCGGCTGGGGGCGAGCACGACGGTTGGCTTCTCGTTCAACATCAAGACCACCGAAGGTCTCGCGCCGCCGCCGCTGACCAGCATCAACCTGCATATGCCGGCCGGCATGAACTACACCGAGACCACACTCGGCCTGGCGATCTGCCAGCCGGAAGTGCTCGCCAAGGAAGGGCTCGCCGGCTGCCCCGCCAACTCCCGGCTCGGGTTCGGCAGCGCCTACGTGGAAGTGCCGTTCGGCAACGGGTCGGGCACCGAGCTGCCCGCGATCCAGGCGGTGATGGGCCCCTCCAACAATGGCAACATCGTCGTGCTGTTCTACGCCAACGGCAAAAGCCCGGTCTCCGCGCAGCTGGTGTTCAAGGGCGAAGTCCAGCCCGCCTCCTCGCCGTTTGGCTCCCAGCTGGCCACGCTGGTGCCGCCGATCCCCAGCGTCCCGGGCGGTAACAACGTTACGATCCTCAGCGTCAAAGCGACGATTGGACCCGAGGATCTGACCTACGAAAAGAAAGTGCACGGCAAGCTCGTGCACTTCAAACCGCTCGGCATCGGCGTGCCGGAACACTGCCCCCGCGGCGGCTTCCCGTTCTCGGCCTCGTTCACGTTCGAAGACGGCTCCGCCACAAGCACCTCAACGAAGGTACCCTGTCCTGCATCGCACAGCAGTGCGCACAGGAAAAAGTAGCGTCGTCACACATCCCTGGTTTGGTTCAAACGGCGCCCCTCGGGGGGCGCCGTTTGCGTTCCCGGCCTCTATACGCACCCGTTTTGTACGCACCCGTTTTGTTGCGGGCCCGCCGGCGGGCGTCCTCGGGTTCTCCCCGGGGGGCGCCGTTTGCGTTGAGGCGCCCCGCGCAAAGATGAACCTCCGACCCCGGCCGTCACCACCACTCTGGCGGGGCGGGCGGGAACTCTGGGCGCGCCATCGGCCACGACGCCGCCGAGGAGCGTCAGTCCTGCAGCGCCACCGCAGGCGGTACCCCGGCGGCGATGTAGCCCGGGATCGCGACGATCGCCACGGCCGCCGCGGTGACCAGCGCGAGGCTGGCGATGGCGACCACGATGCCGAACGAGTACACCACCGGGAAGTTGATCACGTTGGCGAGCGCGCGGTCGAGCAGCTGCTGGCCGTAGAGGCCGAACACCGCGCCGCTGACGCAGCCGACGCCGAGCAATAGCAGGCTCTCCAGCAGAATCGTGCGCCACAGTTCCCCGCGCGGGAAGCCCTCCAGCTTCAGCTTCGCCAGGCGCGGGCGGCGCTGCCACACCATATTGCCCATCGCCGCCGCCATCGCCAGCACCGCGGCAATCAGGATCAGCGTGGCGATCTGCGTGAGGCGTTCGAGGCCCTGGCGGCTGAGTGCGCGCTGCTGGGCGGCGTGTGCTTCGGCGGTCTGCACCGCAAAGCCCGAGGAGCCGCCGCCGAGCGCGTGTTCGATCTCGCGCTTGCCCTGCGCCTGGGAGACGCCGGGCGAGAGCAGCACGTTGTAGGCGCTCGGGTCAGGCGAGCCCCATGCGTTCGCGTAGTCATCGGCGTTCATGACGATCGCGCCCGGCGCCCAGCCGATGTTGGTTCCGATCGCCGCGACTTTGAAGGTGCTCGGGATCGGGGTGGGCAGCGCAAAGGGCTCGCCGACGTGCAGGTGATGTTCGTTGGCGATCGCCTGCGACACAACCGCCCAGCCGCCGCTGCGCACCTCCGCTTCGGCCTGCGCCACGTTCCCTTCGACGATCTGGCTGGCGGGCAGCAGCGGCGTGGATTCGCGCGGCGGGGCGATCACCCACACGCGCCGTTCGCCGATGTCCAGCAGCCCTCCCCGGTATAGGCGCACAGCGCTCACGCCCGGCAGGCTCGCGAGCTTGGCCTGATCGGTGGACGCGAACGGCGTGGTCCTCAGAAGGTTGTAAGTGCCCGCCGGCGACACCCACACGTCGGTGGAGGCGTTCATGTCGTGCGCCGCGTTTTCGAGGCCGTGCAGCAGATCGCCGTGGGCCGCCTCGATCGCGACACTGCCGAACACCGCCACCGCGCCGGTCGCGGCGATCGCCACGGCGCGCGCGCGCCCGGCGCGCAGCTCCATCACCGCCACGTGCGGAACCGCGCTCGTGATCCCGGGCGCGATCCGCCTTACCAGCGCGAGCGTGGCGTTCAGCGGGATCGGCAACAGCAGCAGCAGCGCCCCCACCAGGAACACCATCCCCAGCACCGCCGATTTGGGCGCCGCCAGCAGGATCGCCGTGGCCGCGGCCAGACACAGCACCCCGCCCAGCGCCAGCCAGCGCGTGCCGCTGAGCGTGCCGGCGCCATCCTTGTCGGTGATCGCCGCCAGCGGCTGACGCGAGACGATGTCTTTGAGCGGGCTCAGCACCGCCACCGAGGCCGCCAGCATCCCGCCCAAGATCGCGATGATCACGCTCTGGGCGCTCACCACGCGCTGCGAGCCCACGGCAAAAGCGGAGGAGAGGTAGCCGGGGTTCGAATGGAAGAGGTGGATCGAGAGCTCCTGGCCGAGCGCCAAACCGAGCACGCAGGCGAGCACACCGAGCACCAGGGCGTCGAACATCATCACCCCGATCACCGTCCGCGGGGGGTAGCCGTCGCGGCGCAG
>CAYNGQ010000032.1:0-1800 GCA_964396735.1 uncultured Solirubrobacteraceae bacterium
CGCCAGCACACCGAGAAGGGCGAGGAGGAGATCGCCGAGATCGTCAACCGCCGCCTGCGCGAGGTCGGCCTCGGCGACGCCAACGAGAAGATGCCCAACGAGCTCTCGGGCGGGATGCGCAAGCGCGCCGGGTTCGCCCGCGCGCTCGTGCTCGACCCCGAGATCGTGCTGTTCGACGAGCCCGACTCCGGCCTCGACCCGGTACGCACCGCCCTCTTGTGCGAGCTGATCAAGGAAGTCCACGCCGAGAACGGCGGCACCTACGTGGTGATCACCCACGACATCCTCTCCGCGCGCCGCGTCGCCGAGCACATCTCGATCCTGTGGCGCGGGCGGATCGTCGAATCGGGCCCCGCCGCCGAGCTGTTCGCCTCGGAAAACCCGTTCGTGCGCCAGTTCCTCTCCGGCGAATCGGCGGGTCCACTGGGGATGGAGTGACCCGGGGTGTTGCGCATCGACTTTTCGGACCCCAACCCTTCATTTTGTGAAGTGGTGGGGTGCGAATTTTAAGTTGTGGAGCACGGGCTCTGGGGTGGGCGGGGGTGTGTGGCTTTGAAGCTTGGAGTGCCGATCTCGAGGTCTCGGGTTGCGTTTGGATGACGGCGCCCGCCGCCTGATCTCGCGTTAGCCTCGTACTGTGTCCATCGCACGACTCCTCTCCGCCCTTGCCGGCGGCGCCGCCCGCCGGCCGCTGCTGGTCGTGGCCGTGATGGGACTGCTCGGACTGGGCGGCGCCGCGCTGGCGCTGAGCCTCCGTCCGAGCGCCGCGACCGACACCTTCGTCGGGCGCTCCAGCACGGGCTACCGCGCCACGCAGAGCTACTACCGCTCGTTCGGGGAAGAGCCGGTCGACGTGCTGGTGCAGGGCAACCTGGAGGACATGCTGCTGAGCGCCGACATCGACCGCCTCCTTGGCCTCGAGGGGTGCCTCGCGGGCAAGGTCCCCGCCGCCGGGCTGCCGCACGAGGGGGGTACCAACGGCCCCTGCGCCCAGCTCGACCGGCTGGGCACCGTGAAGGTCGTGATCGGCCCCGGCACGTTCGTCAACGAGGCCGTCGAACAGATCGACGGGCTGCTCACCACGCAGGGCAATCAGGCCGAGCGCGAGGCGGCGCAGAACGAACATGCCGTCCGTCGCCTGGCGCTCACGCAGGGTCGCAGCGCCGCCGAAGCGGGCACGCTCGCCGAAGAAGCCGGCAAGATCACGCGCGAACGCTACGCCCAGCAGCTCGAGCTGCTGGGGGCCCAGTACGGGCTCAGCGCGCCGCCCACGCTGAACGACCCGAGCTTCGTCTACACGCTCGTGTTCGACAACACCGCGAAGCTGCCGGGTACCCCCAAGCAGCGCTTCGCCTACCTCTTCCCCGGCCGTGAAGCGGCGCTGATCTCGGTACGCATGAAGGCGGGGCTGAGCGAAGCGCAGCGCACGCACACGATCGCCGTGATCCGCCGCGCGCTGGCGATGCCCCAGTGGCGCCTGCAGCACGGTGAGCACTACCTGCTCACCGGCCAGCCGGTGATCGTCGACGAACTCACCAGCTCGATCTCCCGCTCGATCGAGCTGCTGCTGGTGGCGGTGCTGCTCGCGATGGCGGCCGCGCTCAGCCTCGTCTTCCGCGGGCGCCCGCGGATGCTGCCGCTGGCGGTGGCCGTGCTCGCCGTGGCGCTCACGTTCGGGGCGCTCGCCGCCATCGGCGCCTCGCTCACCGTCGCCCAGGTCGCGGTCCTGCCGGTGCTGGTGGGGCTGGCCGTCGACTACGCGATCCAGTTCCAGTCGCGTGTGCAGGAGGCCCGTGCCGC
>CAYNGQ010000033.1:0-3334 GCA_964396735.1 uncultured Solirubrobacteraceae bacterium
CCATCGGTCGAGTGATCGTGCGCGCGCAGCCAGCGACCGAGCGCGAGGCTGACGGCAGCGAGCACCACGTCGTTGAGGGTGCCCCCGAGCGAGTCCTTGATCGCCTTGAAGAGGGAGAGGTCCGCATCCACCCACGTGTAGCGGCGGTGCGGGCCGATGTCGACGTTCAGCGGGGGAGGGGGCGCCGGCGCGTTGATCCCCGCCAGCGTGGTGGCGCCGACGCTGGCGAGTCCGTCGCGCAGCTGTCCCAGCGCGCGCAGCGGACGGCGCACGATCCGCCGCGCCCCGCGCGCCATCTCCCCGGGCACAGTCGTGCGCTCCAGCAGCGCCTCGCCGAGCAGCTTGGCCGAGCCGGGCAGCGGACGCGGGCTCCACGGTGGAGGATTGGATGCCCGCCCACCCCCCTGCGACCCGGCGACGGGCTCGGGCGTGGCGTCGAACAGCACGGTGGTTATGTCCACCCCGGAGATCCCATCCACCAGCGCATGGTGGGTCTTGGCGATCAGCGCGAAGCGCCGGCCCGCCATCCGCTCGACCAGCCAGATCTCCCACAACGGCTTGGAGCGGTCGAGGCGCTGGGAGAAGAGCCGCCCGGCGAGCCGCTTGAGCGCCGCCTCGTCGCCCGGTCGCGGCAGCGCGGTGTGGCGGATGTGGTAGTGGGGGTTGAAGTGGGGATCGTCGGTCCACATCGGGCGCCCCTGATCGAGCGGCACGTACGCCAGACGCTGGCGGTAGCGCGGCACGAGGTGCAAGCGGCTCTGCACATGCTCGACGAGCTCCTTCGGCGTCGGCGCGCGCCCTTCGAAGATCATCACCGACGCCACGTGCATGTGCGCGGTGGAGTGGTCCTCCAGGTGCAGGAAGGCGGTGTCGAGGCCCGTGAGGCGGTCGGGATTTGCCATCTGGCGTGATTGTCGCTGCTGGAAGGCCGCCCGTCAAACGCGCGAGCGGGAATTCGTCTCGGTGAGGTGGCCCGTGGGCATGCAGGGGAGCGGCTGGGGCATGCCGGGGGAGCGGTTGGAGCACGCCGGGGGAGCAATCCGCAGGCATGCTGAGGAGCGCCGGTGGCCCCCCACGGATGACCTCTGGCGCACGCGGCGAGTACGTAGAAAACCCTGATTGTGGCCCGATCGTGTCCTTGATTCACAGCGCGTGACAGCCCTCTGTGAGCAAACACACACTAAAACTGGCCGCCGCCGCTCTATCGTGCCCCGCTCGACTCAGCCGAGTCGCCTCCGTCGTTGGAGGCGAGCGGGGGACCCACTGCCGGATCGTGAGAGGACGGTCTGGATGGGGCGAATCGGCCGCTGATGCGGCGGTAACGCCTTCGCCGACGCACGCCATCGTGCGTCGGCGACGCGTGAGCCCGACAGCTAACCCCGTAGGCGGCGACCAAGGAGGACACATATGTACGTACCCGCCACGCCTGCGCTGACGGTGACGGCACTGCCGCCCAACGCGATCGCCGCGGGCGAAGCAGCTCAGCCGCCTGTGACCGTCGTTGCGCCACAGGTGACGCGCCTGCGCATCCGGAGCGCCATCCTGAACGTGCTCGACGGGCGCGCGGCGTCGATCGCGGGCTCGCTACGCGTCGCCGCCCGGAGGGGCTCTCTCCAGTCGGTAGGCACGCATCGATCGGTGAGCATGTCTCCGCCCTCACCCGGCGCATCTCAGTCGCTCGGCGCCTCTTCGCCGTCGGGCGCCGCACACCCAGCCGCTATCGCTCCGCGGATCATCACGTTGCAAGCGCTCGGGCGCCACGGCTGGAAGACGATCGCGACTGCGCGCACCGGCGCGCGTGGGCGTTTCCGGCTGCGCTATCGAGCCGATCGCATCGGCAGCGAGCTGCTGCGGGTGCGCTTCGCGGGCGCCTCCGGCGAGGATCGCTCCGAGCGCGCCGTGGGCCGGCTCAATGTCTACCGCCTCGCCGAGGCCTCGTGGTACGGGGGCGAAGGCAGTCTCGCCTGCGGCGGCTGGCTGACGAGCGCCACGCTGGGCGTCGCGAACAAGACGCTGCCGTGCGGCACGCTCGTCACGCTGCGCTACGACGGGCGCACGGTGCGCGTGCCCGTGATCGACCGCGGCCCGTATGTGGCCGGCCGCGAATACGACCTCACCGAAGCGACCAAGCGGGCGCTCGGCTTCGAAGGGGTGGGGGAGGTGTGGGCCACCAGCTGACCGCGCATCGTGCTGGAATTTGGTCACGGTGATATGCGTTATGCTGTATGCATGAAGCGCACGACGATCATGGTTCCCGATGATCTGGACGCTCGAATGCGTCAGGAGGCCAGGCGGCGCGGCGTATCGATCGCCGATGTCACGCGTGGGGCGCTCGAGCGAGAGCTGCCGAGCCCGGCCGAGGACGGGCGGCTGTCCTTCTTCGCGGTCGGGGAGGGTGGGCCGGACGACGTGTCTGAGCGCGTGGAGGATTACGTCGCGCGCGCTATCGGCAGCCGCGAGACTCCCCATCCGCGGTAGTGCTGATCCTCGATGCCGGACCAATCTACGCGGCCTCAGCGACGCGCGACCGCAATCACCGGCGGTGCATCGAGCTGCTCACCCGTGCTCCACGACCGCTGCTGGTTCCCGAGCTGGTCGTGACCGAGGTCTCCTACCTGCTCGGCGATCGCATCGGTCCCCACGCCGAGATCGCGTTCGCGCGGGCGATCGCCGATGGCGAGGTTGTCGTCGAGTCGGTGCGGGAGTCGGAGTGGGAGCGCATCGCGGAGTTGACGGAGCAGTACAGGGATCTGCCGCTCGGCATCGTGGACGCATCGGTGGTCGTCCTCGCCGAACGCCACGCCGCTCGCGAGATCGCCACGCTCGATTATCGCCATTTCGCAGTTGTACGCCCGCGGCATGTGGCCAGCTTTAGGCTGCTGCCCGAGGGCGGTTCCCCGTAGGGCTGTGTGCGGCTGGAGGGGGCGCGACGCATCCAGGCTGGACCTCGCTCTGGCACCGTGGATCGAATCGCCGCAAGGGTACTCGTCGGCCCGGCCGGTATTCTCGAACGCCGGTTACTGACGGAGGCCCAGAATGAGCGAGCAGGTTCCCTACGCCAACTACCAGTACGAGATCTACCTGCGCGGGTTGGGTGGGCAACGCCCCGCGCGGCCACTGGACTGGCGGCGGCTGGAGCGCGACGCCTACCGGCTGCTCGCCGACGGCCCGCGGGGCTACATCGCCGGCGGCGCGGGGCGCGGCAAGACGATCCGCGCCAACCGCGAGACGTTCGACCACTGGCGGATCGCGCCGCGGATGTTGCGCGACGTCTCCGAGCGCACGCTCGCGCGCACGGTGCTGGGGACGGCGCTGCCCGCGCCGGTGCTGCTGG
>CAYNGQ010000034.1:0-5144 GCA_964396735.1 uncultured Solirubrobacteraceae bacterium
AGGATTTGTCCCTAGTACGAGAGGACCGGGATGAACGCACCTCTGGTGTATCTGTTGTCCTGCCAAGGGCATAGCAGGCTAGCTACGTGTGGATCGGATAACCGCTGAAAGCATCTAAGCGGGAAGCCGGCCTCAAGATGAGTTCTCCCATCCCCTAGAGGGAGTAAGACCCCTGGTAGACCACCAGGTTGATAGGCCGGATCTGGAAGGGCGGTAACGCCCGTAGGAGACCGGTACTAATGGTTCGAGGGCTTGACGGATTTTTGATTTCAGTGATACCCGCTGTGGCGCTGTGCAGTTTTGAAGGACCGGAAGGCTATGTGGTCTCTCATTTTTTTCCGGTGGCTTTGGCGAGAGGGAAACACCTCTTCCCATTCCGAACAGAGCAGTTAAGCCTCTCAGCGCCGATGGTACTTGGCTCGCAAGGGCCCGGGAGAGTAGGACGCCGCCGGTTCTTTACCACCCACGAGCCGCCCATTAGGCGGCTCGTGGTCGTGCGTGAGCAGATGCAGTGGGCTGAGCGCACACACGTTGATCTCTCATGGGATAGGCTGGAGCTATCTCCCGCACAGCCGACTTCTACGCCCGCATCAGTCCCTACATCGCGCACCGGCCCGGCAGCGCCTGGGCTGCTCAGGCCCACGCGTGGATCGTGCGGCGCACTGGAGGCCGGTTCGCTGGCCGCTTGCTGGGCGCTGACGTCCTCGTGCTGCGCACCATCGGGCGGCGCAGCGGCCAGCCGCGCGACGCTCCGATGTTCTTCGTGCCCCACGGCGACGGGTTCGCGGTGGTCGCGTCCAATGCCGCCTCCCGCCGCACGCCCGCGTGGTGGTTCAACCTGCAGGACCACCCCGATGTCGATGCACTCGTGCGGGGGCGCACCTACCCGGTTCGCGCGCGCGCCGCCACTGAGCAGGAGGTGGCGGAGTTGTGGCCGGAGCTGGTCGAGCTCTACAGCGGCTATGAGCACTACAAGTCGATTGCCAAGCGCGAACTGCCCGTCGTGGTACTCCAGCCGCGCTGAAGGACAGCCTGCGGCTATCCCTGGCGGTCGTGGTGCGGTGGCACGTGAGCAACCCACACCTGTTATGGCTTCTATGGTAGGAGCTACGCGTAGTACCGCGAGATCACCAGCAGCTGGCTGAAGATGTCGTGCCCGAGGATCACCAGCACCAGCAACGTCCCCACGGCCGGGCCCCAGCGTCGTCCCGCGCCACGGGCCGCCAATGCCAGGATGGCTCCGAACAGGACCACCATGGGCATCAGGTAGCGGGGCTCGATATAGGCGCCGATGTCTTCGGGGTATGTCAGGTAGTCGCTGGCCGCCACCAGCACCATCACCCCCGCTGCCATCACGCAGTACACCACAAGCTCGGCCGCCCGCGCCGCGAGCGCCCCGCGGTTGCGCGCCAGCTCACGCACACACAGCCCGGCGATCAACGCCGCCGGGATCAGCGCAAGGTTGTATACCCACGCGGGGAAGAAGGTGTCCAGCCAGCCATAGCGCCCTACGAGGCCGTCAAACCACAGCTGTCGGGTGGTCGAGACGCCGTGGAAGTACACCGGCATCCCGGGCAGCGCCGGCAGGTAGAGCTCCCACAGGTAGCTCAGCTTTGCGAAGATCGAGCCTTTCGCCGCGATGAATTCATTGCCTGCGAGATGGACGTCGAGCACCGAGGGGTGCCCCGACAGCGCGTTCAGCACGAGGTACAACGACAGTGGGGCTGCCGCCACCCCGATCGCAGACGCCAGCGAGCGGTAGGCCTGTGGCCGTGACACCCGTGCCGCGCGCCGGGCGAGGACCGCCAGCGCAAGTGCCGCGCCGGGGAGGAACCCAATGAAGTTCAGCTTCGTGAGCACGCCGATCGCGACCACCGCACCGATCGCGCCGGCGCGCCCGGGCGTCAGTCCCAGCCGGAAGGCGCGGGCGAAGACGAAGAACAGGGCGGCCGACACCGCGTACAGCATCGCGTCGGGATTCACCGCGCCCGACATGAACCCCAGCAACGGGAACAGCGCCACGCCGAGCCCGCCCACCGTCCACGCCCAGCGTACGCCCGGGAGGGCTTCGCGTAGGAACAGGAAGGCGAACAGCGCCGTCACCCCCGCCATCAGCGCGGACAGCAGTCGCATCAGCGCCAACCGCACGAGGATTGTGCCGCCCAGGTTGTAGGGGATCGTCTCCAACGCGTAATACAGAGGTGGCTGCTCCGTGGCCACACCCGCATCCTCGCTTTCGTTCGAGGCCGGCGTGTGCAGTACCTGTTCGAGGTCCGCCTGCTCGGCGGCGGTGGCGATCGAGCGGTTCTGCGGCTGCGCGCGGATTTCCAAGTATTTCAGGGCGATCAGCACTTCCCGCTCCGCAGGTGAGAACACTTCTTCGCTCGAGGTGGGTAGCGTCCCTGTCGTGGCCAGGTGTTCGATGTAGGCGAAATGGCTGGGTTCGTCGGGTATCTGAAAGGGGGGTGAGATCAGCGACCAGCACACCGCGTTTACACACGCCACCGCGACACAGATCCACGCGACTCGCGGGACACTTGCGAGCGCCTCTGCCCATCGATTGAGCGAAGAGCCCGTCGCAGGCCGACGCCCTCCCGGCCATCCTCGCGCGGTCTGCGAGCGCCTGGTGAACGATCGCCCCCCCACGGCGGCCTTCTCGACGGGCGGCCGTTTCGCGGGCGATCGTGCCACCGTGCGCCGGCTCACCCCAACTCCCGCACGATCGCCCACGATGTGAGCGTCACAACGGCCAGCGCCAGCGCCAGGATGAAGAAGACGATCCAGATCCCGCTCGAGCCGCGACCCCAGCTCATGTGCCGCGCGATCGACGCCAGCAGCGACAGCCACGACATGTGCCCCGCCCGCACGTATTCGACCCTGAACCTCCCGTTCAGGCGCTGCCCGCTCCTGCTCACGGCGGCCACCGCCGCGGGGGTGTCCCTGCCGCGAACCTGCTCTTCCCCGTTGACGTCGGTGAGGTTGAAGCACACCGTGACAGGTGAGACGCTGCGCGCGAGCGGCGCCACCGCAACCGCGACCTCGCTTCCGGTCCATCCGGCGGCCGTGGCCCCCTGGGTGAGGAGCTTCGGCCCCGAGAGCACCTTCACCGACACTCGGGCGCCGACGATCGCGATCAGCGACAGGCGAATCGCCGACGTCCCCGCCGGCAGGGTTTCGCCGGCCTGGCAGGCACCGATCGCGTCCTCTGCGATTCCCACCGGCCTTTCCGCCGGCACTCGGTTGGTGCCGGCGAGTATCCGCGGCGAGCGCGCCAGCGTCACGGCGAGGATTGCTGCGATCAGCGTGAGCCCAGTGACGAGGACGATGGATGTGCGCACGATCTCCCTGGCGATCCGTCGAGGATGGCTGGACGCCCAGCGGCTGGTTCGGAAGGCCGGGCCCGGGAGCAGATGATCGTCAGCGGTTTGGAGCCCGTCAAGCGTGGCTTGGCGGCTCGGCGTAGAACGCCGCATTCCACTCGCCGGGCTTCACGAATGCCCTGCAAATCGACTGGTTCTGCACCGCGACGTGGGGAGACGTCGGGGTATGCGAAGCGACGGAAATGTTTCTGTTGGGGCCCTTGGCACAGAGGCACACCTGCGGCGGGGCCGCCGGCTGGCCTCCCCGCCGCGGTGTTTGCCATCCACGCAGCGACCGAAGCGAGGAGACACCCGCCTTCGGCGAGAATCCCCTGTTCGACCAGCGGTGCGCGAGAGCCCACTCGGGCTCATGAGGCGCTGCCGCTGGCTCCTCCTCGCCGACCTCCCAGTCGACCGGATCGTCGTCCTCGAGCAGGAGGAACGCGCGGGTCAGCGCGAGCGCATCCCGGGCCCGCTGCGTGAGCTTCGATGTCCGAGGTGAACAGAACATGTGTTCGTAGACTAGGGACCCCTCCGGACGGAAGGCCTCGAACATATGTGCGTACCCCGCCCGTCACCGCGGGAACCGCACGGTTGAGCCAGATCGAGGCGGCGAAACTGCAAGGAAAGTTGCATTGCGCGGGCTCTCGGCGCTCAGTGGTGCCTCCAAAGGCCCACGCTTGTGCGCAGGGCGCTGCCGCGGCGATCGTGCGCCACCGGGCGGGCCCACCACACGAGCGCACCACGCCCACCTTTTTTGGCATCCGCGACCGCCGATCGTGCAGGTTCCACGGCGCGATGCGCGAACTCCAAGCCCATATGGCTGTTACCCTTGGCTCACGACGCCGCGCCGGCCCGATCCTCGGCCGCAGGGGGCGCTCGAAGCCCATGGAGAAGTTCGTCATCGAAGGCGGCGTCCCGCTCTCCGGCACGCTCATCCCGGCCGGCAACAAGAACGCGGCGCTGCCGATCCTCGCCGCCTGCGTCCTCACCGGGGACGAGGTGCTAGTGCACAACGTGCCCCGCATCCGCGACGTCGAGGCGATGGTCGCGATCCTCGAGCACCTGGGGGTGCGCGCCGCCTGGGTGGGCCCCAACGAGCTCTCGCTGTGCGCCGCCGACGTGCACGGCGTCGAGGTGGACCCCGAGCTCGCCGAGCGGATCCGCGCCTCGTTCCTGCTTGCGGCCCCGCTGCTGGCGCGCTTCCAGCGGGCCGTGATGCCCCCGCCCGGCGGTGACGTGATCGGTCGCCGGCGCCTGGACCCGCATCTCGACGCCTTCCGCGCGATGGGCGCGCGCGTGCACTGCGGGCGCGACATCCTGCTAACGGCAGAAGGCGGTTTGCGTTCGACCGACGTGTTCATGGACGAGCCCTCGGTGATGGCGACCGAGAACGCGCTGATGGCCGCCGCGCTCACGCCCGGGCAGACCGTGATCGGCAACGCCGCCTGCGAGCCGCACGTGCAGGACCTGGCGCGGATGCTGGTGAAGATGGGCGCCGACATCCAGGGCATCGGCTCCAACCTGCTCACCGTCAACGGCTGCGAGGAACTGCACGGCTGCGAGCACCGCATCGCCCCCGACCACATCGAGATCGGCAGCTTCATCGCGCTCGCCGGGGTCACCGGCGGCGAGCTGCGCGTGCGCGACACCGTCCCCGGCGATCTGCGCATGATCAGGCTGGTCTTCGAACGGCTGGGCCTGCGCACCGAGCTGCACGGCGATGATGTGCTCGTGCCCGGGGGGCAGCGCTTGGTGGCGCAAGCCGACGTGGGTGAGTACAAG
>CAYNGQ010000035.1:0-1811 GCA_964396735.1 uncultured Solirubrobacteraceae bacterium
TGCCAGGCCGGCGGCTCGGCGATTGATTGGGTGATGCGCACCGAGGGAGTGAGCTTCCGTCACGCGGTGGAGCTCCTGCGCGCGGACCTCCCTGGGGTGGGCACGGCGCCCGTGGTGAAGGTGGGCTCGGTGCGGAAGCTGCCCTCGCCAGTGAGCCTCGACGCCGACGATGCGGCGCTGCTCTCGCAGGTGGTGGACTACTACCACTCGACGCTGCTGCAGAGCCCGGAGGCGCTGGCCTACCTGGAGCGGCGCGGGCTCAAGTCGCCGGAGCTGATCGAGCGCTACCGGCTCGGCTACGCCAACCGCACGCTGGGGCTGCGGCTCCCCTCGAAGAATCGCCAGGAGGGCGCGGCGATCCGCGGCCGGCTGGAGAAGCTGGGCGTGATGCGCCAGAGCACGGGGCACGAGCACCTGCGGGGCTCGATCGTGATTCCCATCCTCGACGAGGCGGGCACGGTGCAGAACCTCTACGGGAGGAAGATCGGCCCGGTGCAGCAGCAGGCCACGCCGTCGCACCTCTACCTGCCGGGCCCGCACCGCGGCGTCTTCAACGAGGCGGCGCTGGGCGAGCTGAAGACGGTGATCCTCTGCGAGGCGCTGATCGATGCGCTGAGCTTCGTGCAGCGCGGCTATCCCAACGTGACCAGCGCCTACGGGGTGGAGGGCTTCACCGAGGAGATCCTCGCCTGCTTCCAGCGGAAGGGCATCACGCGGGTGCTGATCGCCTACGACCGAGACGAGGCAGGTGAGAAGGCGGCCAAGGCCCTGGCGCCCAAGCTGATGGCCGAGGGCTTCGAGTGCTACCGGGTGCAGTTTCCGCAGGGGATGGATGCGAACGACTACCTGCTCAAGGAGTCGCAGCAGAGCTTCGACCAGGTGCTGAAGCGGGCGGAGTGGCTGGGCAAGGGCGCCTCGGCTCTCCAGCGGGAGGCGACGAAGCGAGCGCAGGCGTGGGCGGCGGCGCAGCGAGCGAAGGAGAGCGAGGCGAAGGCGGCCGAGGTGGAGCCGAAGCCGGCCGAGGTCCAGCACGAGGCGCCGAAGGCCGCCGTGGTGGTCGAGCCCACCCTTTTCCCTTTAGCCGCTGCTGGAGCGCTGGCACCTCCGCCACCGGCCGCGGAGCCACGCTCGACGGAAGCGCCCTCTGCGGTGGCCCCAGCTCCCTCGCCTGCTCCTCTGGCAGCGCCGGAAGCCTCCGCCGCGGCAGCGCCGCCGGCGTCGACCCCTGCGCCACGCTCGACGCCCCCGGCTCCTCCCTCGGCTGAGGTGCTGATCGTCGCGCAGCGAGCCACCCCGGACGCGCCCGAGTCCCTGGCGGCGGCGATCGCCGAGCTGGAGGAGGCACCCACCGCGGCGGGGATCTCCGCGCCGCTGCCGACGACGTCCCCGAAGGCACCCGAGCCGGCGGCGCCCGAGGGCAAGGAGGACGAGTTCGTCCTCCAGCTCGGGGAGCGGCGGTATCGAGT
This sequence comes from uncultured Solirubrobacteraceae bacterium, assembly GCA_964396735.1. GTDB lineage: Bacteria > Actinomycetota > Thermoleophilia > Solirubrobacterales > Solirubrobacteraceae > Palsa-744. Next base: position 1,467 of record CAYNGQ010000035.1, read on the forward strand.
GCGGGGGCTCTCGAAGAACACCTCCTTCGACGCGCTGAAGGTGAACCTGCTCGTCTCCCGCGGCGAGGCCTTCCACGTCGACACGCTCGATCTTTACAGCGTGCGCGCGCGCAGCGGTTTTATTACGCTCGCGGCGCGCGACCTCAATGTCGCCGAAGAGGTGATCCGCCACGACTTGGGCCGTGTACTGCGCACGCTCGAAGAACAGCAGGAAAAGGAGATCGAGAACACGCTGCAACCGGCGATGACGCCTGAGATGCCGGCCGAGGAGCACGCCGAAGCGCTGGCGCTCTTGAAGGACCCGCAGCTCTTGGATCGGCTGCTTAGCGATTTTGCCCGCTGCGG
>CAYNGQ010000036.1:0-3106 GCA_964396735.1 uncultured Solirubrobacteraceae bacterium
CCGGCGAGACCGGCGCCGGCAAGACCGTGCTGGCGCACGCGCTCGATCTGCTGCTCGGGGGGCGCGCGCGGGCGGGCATCGTACGCCCCGGCGCGAGCGAGGCGTATGTCGAGGGCACGTTCACGTCGTCCCCGGGCCTGCTGGCGCACCGCAGCCGGGGGACACTCGCCTCCGGCGAGCATCCCCGTTTCGGCCAACGCGGCGGCGAGCTTCTCGGAGAGCTGCTGGCGCAGGACGCCGAGGAGGTTGTGCTGGCGCGGCGAGTGGGGGCCGACGGGCGCACCCGCGCGTACCTGAACGGCCGCACCGTCGCCGTGGCCGACCTGCGCACGATCGGGGAGGCACTGCTCTCCTTCTACGGCCAGCACGAGCACCGCAAGCTGACGCTGGCCGCCGCGCAGCTCGAGATCCTCGACGGCTTCACCGGGCCCGAGCAGGCCGGGCGCCGCGCCGCTTGCGCGACGGGCTATCGCGAGGTGCGCGAGCTGAGCGAGCAGCTGGAGGGCCTGCGTGAGCTGGATGGCGCGCGCGAGCGGGAGCTCGACCTGCTCGAGCACGAGCTCGCCGAGATTGACGCCGTCGCGCCGCAGGAGGGGGAGCGGGAGCGGCTGCGCGCCGAGCGCGAGCGGCTGCGCTGCCTCGATGCGCTGCTCGCAGCCGCCGCCGGGGCGGCCGAAGCGCTCGCCGGTGGGCAGGGCTACGACGGCGGCTCCGACGCGCCCGGGGCGATGGCGCTGGCGGCCGGGGCGGCCGCGCGCCTCGATCCTCTCGCGGGCGTGGATCCCGCGCTGGGCGCGCTCGCCGAGCGCGCCCACGCGCTGGCGATCGAGACGGGGGATCTCGCCGGCGAGCTGCGCGACTATGGCGAGCGGCTGGAGGGGGAGGCGGCGGGCGCGGGGGAGCCCGGCGATCACCCGGCGCGCGGGCTGCAGGCGGTGGAAGAGCGTCTCGCCGCGTTGGAGCGCCTGCTGCGCAAGCACGGCCCCACCGTGGCCGCGGTGCTGGAGCACGCCGAGCTCGCACGCGGGCGACGCGAGCAGCTGGTGGGGGCGGCAGTGGCGATCGAGGAGGTCGGCGGGCGCCTGCAGGCCGCGCGGGACACTCTGGAGGAGCGGGTGAGGGAGCTGCGCGCCGCGCGAGCAGCGGCCGCGCCGCGCCTGGCGAAGGCGGTGCGCGAGCAGCTCGCCGCGCTGGCGATGCCCGATGCGGCCTTCGCGGTGGAGCTATCTCCGCGCGAGCCCGGTCCGGCAGGCGGCGACACGGTCGAGCTGATGATCGCGCCCAACCCCGGCGTCCCCGCCGCCCCGCTGCGCGAGATCGCCTCCGGGGGTGAGCTCTCGCGCGTGATGCTGGCACTGATGACGGTTGCCAACAGCGGCTCGGAGGCGACGCTCGTGTTCGACGAGGTCGATGCCGGCATCGGCGGCCACACCGCCCGCGCGGTGGGTGAGCGCTTGCGTGAGCTGGCGGGCACCCGCCAGGTGGTGTGCATCACCCACCTGCCGCAGATCGCCTCGCTGGCCGCGCGCCACTTCACGGTCGTCAAGGACGCCACCGCCGGGAGCACCAGCACGCGGGTGGAGCGACTCGGCGAGCCAGAGGTGCTGAGCGAGCTGGTGCGGATGCTGGGCGCGCCCGAGCGCGACCCCTCGGCGCGCCGCCACGCACGCGAGCTGCGCAAGGCGGCTTGAGCGGGAGGCGATCCCGGAGACGGTGAGTCGGCGCGACCACGCTTCCATCGCACAGTCCGGCGGAGGGTCTGGCCGCGGTGGACTCGGCAGGAGTAGGGCTCAGCTCGAGTGCTTCTCGGCAGCCGCTTCGCAAAGCAGCTGCATACCGTCGCTCGACACGACCGGCACGAGACCTCCCGCGCACGACGGTTCGGAGCCGTCTTCGCAGACGAACGCTTCTTCGCTGCCGTTTTCGCCGCCTTCGACGGCTTCGGGTATGCTGGCGTCTTCGCAGCGCGCCTGCGCGGCGCCGGAGGCCCCGGCTTTGCCGCTCCCCGCAGCGTCTGTGCCCTGGCTGCCTTCGTCCTTTCCGGCTTCCGATTGTTCGCCTTCTGACTGTTCGCCACCGTTCGTAGGGGTATGCGACCCGGGTGCGTGCCGATGAGCGCCGCTCTTGGAGTGCGCACGCGCCCTGCCATTGCGGCGTCCCTTGCCAGCGCCCGCGGTGCAGGAGTGCGCGCCGTGCCGGGTGCGGCTGGTTGAGTGCGTGCAGGCCGCGCTGCGCGCCCGCGCGTTCGCTCGGGGAGAGAGAACCAGCGCGAGCAAGAGCGCGGCGGCGATCAGTACAGCCGCGAATGTTCCGGCGCGAGTTGAGCTAGCCGCGATCACCGGCTCGGGTCTCCTTCAGTCGGGGTGGAGCGCTGCTTGCGGGGGCGCCGTGGGAGGGCGCTGGCATTCCCTCCATCGGTGGCGATCCCCACCGGGCGGGAGCGCGTGCGGGGGAACTTGGACGAAGGGCGGAGCGTGGACGGGCAGGCGGAGCGTCGGAACGAAAAAAATCGAGTGTTGGCAGGAAGGGCGAGCGCCCGCCTGCGATTTCGCTCGCGCGGTGGCGCGTCAGGAGTTCCGGGGGGCGGGGGGCTAGACTCCCCATACAGGTACATGAACCTCCCCGCGCCAGACCGCCACGCCGACCCGCCGGCCAAGACCCGGTTCATCTTCATCACCGGTGGCGTCGTCTCCTCGCTCGGGAAGGGCATCGCCGCGGCGTCGATCGGACGGCTGCTGGTCGCGCGGGGACTGACCGTCGGGCTGCAGAAGTTCGACCCCTACATCAACGTCGACCCGGGCACGATGTCCCCCTACCAGCACGGGGAGGTGTTCGTCACCGAGGACGGCGCCGAGACCGATCTCGACCTTGGCCACTACGAGCGCTTCACCGACGCCAACACCTCGCGCGCCTCCAACGTAACCGCGGGCGGGATCTACGACACCGTGATTCGTCGCGAGCGCCGCGGCGACTACCTCGGGGGCACCGTCCAGGTCGTGCCGCACATCACCGACGAGATCAAGCAGCGCATCGCGCTGATCGCGCAGTCGAGCGACGTCGACTTCGTGATCACCGAGGTCGGCGGCACCGTCGGGGACATCGAGTC
>CAYNGQ010000037.1:0-3927 GCA_964396735.1 uncultured Solirubrobacteraceae bacterium
GCGGCCGGCAGCGGCGCGGGCGGGGATCCCGCAGGTAGTGGCGGCACACGAGGTGGGCGTTCTCGAGCGGCTCGTCGGCGGCGAGGTGCGCCACCAGCCGCCGATCGCCCCAGGTGGCGGCGTCGCGGTCCACAACCAAGACGCTGTCGCCGTGTCCGGGCAGTGCGAGGACCTCGCGCAGGCGACCGGCGTGGTCGGTGTAGCGGGCGAGCGGACCGCGAGGCGTGAGCCGGGCAGCCCGGGTGAGCGAGCAGACGGTCGGGGTGAGTGTGGATCGTGGGGTGCGCGGTGACTTCGCGGTGAGCGTGGTGGGGGGCATGGCGCGTCTCCTGGCCCACGGGGCCGTCGGGCGGTGGTCGAAGTGGGAGCGGCTTCTAGGGCTCCGGCGGACGGTCGTCAAGCAGCGCGCGGACGACTCACGGGGCACGGTGGGTGAGCGAGATCCCCATAGGGGATCTCGGGGTTCCCGCGATGGGCGCCGGACAAAGTCGAAGTTGGCGCGATCGGGTCCATCGAGGCTCCACGCACGTCAGCGAGGAGCGGGGAGGTGTGCGGCTGAAGAGTGCTGTGCGGCCTTGGCGGAGGAGAATCGGAGGGGCGCGATGCTACCCGCCTTCGGGAGCCAGCGGCGACACCCATGGCTTCTCCGTAGACCGGACGGCGCAGTCGCCCCCGCCGCTCCAGCGCAGTCTGGCTCGACAGAGGCGCTCCCAACGCCGACTGCGTGCAGTCGGGCACGCGCGGCACGGCGCGCCGACTGCACAAGCAAGCGCACACGATGCAGGGCAACTGCATATCCGCGAGGGGGAAACGCACATCCTGGCGGGCAACTGCGCGCGTCTTTTCGCGCCCGGTCGGCGACGACGGCTCAACATCGGCGGCACACTCCGACGGGTGGTGTCTCGATTGGGTTGGGACCCTCAGGTCGGCGGAGAGGCCATATAAGTATTGGGGGCCCAGCCAGCTACGGGACCTCTCATAGCTGTCATCAGGTGGCTGCCCCACAGGTCCAGTTGGTGGTTGGGCCCCCAAATTTTCATGCAAGCATGCGTGCGCCTCAGCGGATGAAAATGGCCGAGACTCGTCGTGTCCGTGCCGAGGCCGACGTCTCAACGGCTGTGGAGACACCACTCAAGCTGATTTTCAAAGCAACTGAGACAAGCCTCCGACGACGGCACAACCGCGCTCCATGTCCCACTACCGTGGACGCGACCCCGACAGCAGCTCCCGTCGCACGATTGCCGCCTCGCGCGCGCGGGAGTCGCCATTTGCGACCACACTGCGCACCTCGGGTGGCAGAGAGGGAACGCCGTAGGCGAGCAGCAACCCCTCGTGGGCGTCGCGCTCGGAGGCGAACACGATGCCGGCGCGACCGGGGTACTCCCACTCGTGGGGGTGCTCGCCGGCGTAGGCGCGGCAGGCACGCAGCAGGTGGTCGGCCAGCCGGGCGCACTCGCGCGCACGGCGGCGGTCGCGGCAGAGGAACACGACCAGCGGATCGGCTCCTGCCCGGTCGGCGCGATGGCGGGAGAAGCGGGGGACACACAGCGACCAGCCGGCGAGCAGATGGTCGTAGCGCTCGAGCTTGGCCACCGCGGCGCCGGTGGGAAGGCGATCGTCGCGCTCGATCAACAGGAGCAGGCCGGCAACCCGACCACCTCCCTCGACGCTCGCGTCGGGCCGCACCGTCTCAAAGCGCTGCACCTCCACGTGCCCGCCGGTCGGGTCGGTGCGCAGGAAGTCGTGCGGGGCGCGCCCTCCCGGCAGGCGCAAATCGCTCGGGCCGATCGCGACGCGCCCGGCAGGGGTCGAGCGCAGCGGCGGCGAGAGCACCGACTCCCCCCGGCCCCGCAGCCGCAGCGCGCCGGCACCGAAGGCGCGCTCCAGCGCGAGCGCCCACCCGGCGACGTGCACCTCGTGGCGAGCTTGGCGCAACCGGCGATCGCCTGCGACGGGTAGCGAGGACGGAGCCGATGCGTCGAGCGAGACCGGAGGAGGTGAGGATTTGGACTTGGGGGAGGGGTCGCGTGCCTCGTCGACCGCGCGCTCAGCGAGGGCATCCAGGCGCCCGTGCGCGCCCAGCAGCTCGATTCCGAGTGGGGCGATCACGTAGCACATGGGCGCCCCGCCCCCGTCGCGGCGGTGAAACTGGAAGCGTCCCACCAGGCCGGCGTCGCAGAGGCGCTTGAGGCGCCGCTGGGTGGTGGTGACAGCCCGCCGGGGATTGAAACGACGGTGGATCTGGCTGGTGAGCACGTGGCGCATCGAGGCGATGAGCGCGAGGATCTCCAGATCGAGCGGGTCGGGAACGAGCGCGCTGGGCGCAGCGACGGCCCGAGCCCAGCGCACGCGGTAGGCCGCGTCGAGCTCCACCAGCTCGGCGTAGCTCTCCGCGGCGGCCTCGGGCAGTGGCGCGCGTGCATCAACACCCCGCCCGGCGTGGTTCCCCACCGCAGTCTCCGGCAGCGACGCCTGTTCGTCAACGTCCCGTCTGGAGTCGTTCCCAGCGGCAGTCTCCGCCGGCGACACCCGTTCGTCAACGTCCCGCCTGGAGTCGTTCCCAGCGGCAGTCTCCGCCGGCGACACCCGAGTGTCCACGCCGCGCTCGCCGGTTCCTTTGCCGCCATTCTCCTGTCCACCGTCGTGGTGGGGCATGGATGCCCCACCCCCAGCCGATCCGTTTCCCCAGCCACCCGCGCGGACGATCCCATCTGACTCCCTCCCGTCTCCCCCACGCTCCGGCTGTGCCTCCCGTCGCTCCCAGTGGGGCTGGCTGAGGTCGGCGAGGTAGCGCCCCCCGCGCTCGGCCTGGCGGGCGGCGTGCAGGGCGACTCGCTCGTGGTCGACGCGCAGCGGGATCGTGCTCGCGAGGAACGGCGCCTGGCGGCCCTCCGGGGTGACCCAGCTGACGATCGCGTGGTGCTTGGGCAGGTGCAACCGCGCATCTGGGTGGCCGAGCGCAGAGAGGCCGCTGATGTTGGGGCGCACGGTATCGGAGTACTCCGCCATCATCAGGCTCGCTGCGTCACGCGCGTCCTGCACCGAGGCCGTCGCGAAGTACACACGGTGCGCAAACAGCGCGTCGAGCTGCGCGCGCACCTCGCGATCGGTCCACTGCGAGTCGGTCTGCCAGCACGCCACGGTCTCCAACCCCGCGGAGCGCTTCAGCGCGAGCGTCTCCGCGAAGCCGCGGTTGAGCACCAGGGGCGCCTCGTCCACCTTGAGCGCCACCGCCACGCGGCGCTCGGCGGGGGCGGTGTCCTGCTGGCGCGCCAGCGCCGCGTCGAGCATCCCCATCAGCAGCTGCATCAGCACGGAGGTGTTGCCGGCGCCCATCGCCCCCAGCGCGCCCTTCACCACGAGCACCTCGCCGCGCGCGATCACGCGGTCGAGGTCCACCGTGAGGGAGTCGTTGAGCAGCACGCGCTTGATCGAGGGCGAGTTGAGCAGCCGCGCGAGCTTGTTCACAGGCGCGTCCAGCTTCGCCGTGGTCGTGCTGCGGGAATCCGCCAGCTGCGCAGCCAACTCGGCGGTGAAAAACTCGGCGATCTCCTTGTACTCGGGCAGCGTGCGCACATGAGCGCCGACGCGGGCGCGGTAGGAGTAGCCCTCCTCCCCCACCGACAGCAAGCGCGCCGCGTCCCACAGCGTCGAGCGCCTGTCATGGGCCAGCACGGCGATGATCGCGTTGCGCAGGTAGCGGTCCGATGAGGCGCGGATGTCGGCATCGGACGACGTGCTTTAGCGGCTACGTGCCAAATGTCAGACCGGTGCAGCGTAGCGACGCCGCCGGACCAGTTGCCGTATCGCCGCCCGGGGCGGCGGTTAGCGTCGCGGCGGTTGACCGTGCATCCGGCGATGCGCGCGCTCGTAGACGGTCGGAGCGTGCGAGCCTTGGGGGTGATGGCGCACACCGAAGGACAGCAC
>CAYNGQ010000038.1:0-16779 GCA_964396735.1 uncultured Solirubrobacteraceae bacterium
TGTCGAACAAGCTGGGAATCCTGCTGGCCTTCTCCATCGCGATGGCGGTGGTTGGCATGCTTGGAGCTGCTGCTGCGCAGGCGGAAGCAAACAAAGGACCGTTATGGATCGTCGGAAGCCCGGCCAAAGGGCTGGCAGCCGGTGAAACCAGAGCCATAACAGCGAGATCGGAGGCAGCACCGATCTTCAAGGGGACGGCAGCCAGCATTGAATGTGCAAAAGCAACGGGCACGGGGTTCCTGTTAGGAGGTAGTCCCGGCACTGGCTCTGGAAAGACCATTTTCGAAAAATGTAACCTTGTTGGGTCAAAAAATTGTATTGCAACCGGCCTCAAGCCAGTAGCCGCCACCAATTCAGGTGAAATAATATTAAATGTCTTAACAGTGCTGGCTTTCGCTACCGGAAGTAGAACGTCGGCGGTCGGTATTGGTGCCCCCGATGGTGAAGCTGCTAATGAAAATCTATTGTCAGAATTTGAACTCCTGGACAAAGCCGGAGCCACCAGCGAACTGTGCAATCTACTAAACAAAATCAAGATAAAAGTTACAGCGAGTGGTACTGAAATAAAAATCAAAAACGAGACGAGAAGGGCCGATCAGATAGCAGAAGGTGGCCACGAAGTAGGTGGCGCTTTTGCCTTATCGACACCTGGCTTAACGGCGACAATAGGGTTACTAAGACTCGGCCATGATGGAGACCCCGTTACGACGGCAGAATTATATAACAAAACAACAGAAAAATACGAAGTAATCAAAGCCGAAATGTCAGCCGGAGCGCTCGGTGAAGTTTTTTCGGAAGGTTCAGCCGAGGTCGAGACAATCCCGGCAGAACCGTTTGGTTGGGGTTATTAGCGATTGCTGAGGTGCGACAAGCAGGCGTATGAACAGACGGTGGGCCGCCGATCGTGGCCGGCCCCCACCGTCCTTGGACCAGCGAAAGCGTCCAGCCGGGGTAACCGCGTGAGCATCTGCGGGGAGCGCGCGTCTGCGTCGTGGCCCCCCTCACAAGCCTGCAGGCCTGCGTCCTCCCCCAGCGGGTCGTTGTCGCGCCGGCGGTCAACCTCCCCGGTCGATCCCTCGCCGAGTCGATCCCGCCCGGCCACCCCAATGCCCTTCGAGTCAGAAACGATCCCTTGCGGAGCCTACGCCAGCCTTATGGACTCTACCAATCTATCCTGACATATGATATTGTAGGCGAGGCGGTATCAGAGTAAAATCGATTATGCCGAGCACCGGGTGCCTGCCGCACCGCACGAAGGCGAGCGCCGGGCCACGGCACATTCAAGCCAGGCAGACAGACGCGCGCACACAGGACGAAAGGGGAGAAGACAAAGAAGCACCCCGACTTCACAACGCTCTCGGGCGCCGCAGACCTCTCTTGCGCCGCCCGCGAAGAATCCGGATTGTGTGTCTCCTGTCGGTCCTCTCCACGCATCCGGATCGGCTGACCCGGGGGCACCGGCTTCGACCCGCCGGTGCCCCCGTCGGCCCCGTGGCGTCACCCTCCAGCCCATGGTGTCCCGCAAGTCAGAAACAATCCCTTGTGCTGTCCCGGCCGACGTGGTACATCTATGCGTACGATTTCCAACGGATCGAAGCAAACGGGAGCAGATTTCGAACCAGAACAACCAAAGTGGCGGTCGGCCACTGTACGCTTGTAAAAGCTCTCGGGCGCCCCTACCGACTTTCCAGGCGACCGCAGAGAGTCCGGATCGTGACCTCCTCTCCACGCATTCGGATCGCGCCGAGCGGGGGTGCCGGTTTGACATTGCCGGCGCCCCCGCCGGCCCCATCGAGAACCACGCGCGACGCCCGGCCGGGGCTGGGCATCGGACTTGCGACGGCCCGCGCCCGCGATTGCAATCATGACCGGCATGGCCCGCGGCGCCGAAGCCAGGTTGTTCGTCGCGCTCGACCTGCCCGCTGAGGCGCGCGGGGAGTTGGTTGCGTGGGCGCGTGCCGCCGCCGCGAGCGTCAGGGAAGGAGGGTCGGCTGCCGCCGCGTGCGGGCCCTCCGTGATGACCTACCGGGGCGTCGTGCGCGCTCCCGGCCGCCGCCGGGAATCGCGGCCGCTGCCCACGCGCCAGCTGCGGCTGCTCGGCGGCGACACGCTGCACGCCACGCTCTGCTTCCTCGGCGACCGGCCCGTGGGGGAGATCGAGGCGCTCGATGGCGCGATCGGCGCCGCCTGCGCGGAGGCCGCGCCGATCGGCGAGCTCTCGTTCGGGGCGCCGCTGTGGCTGCCGCCGCGCCACCCGCGCACGCTCGCCGTCGAGCTGCACGACACGCCCGACCATGATCTGGAGGCGCTGCACGGTGCGCTTGCCGCCGCGCTCGCGGGGGTCTGCGAGTCCGGCGTGACGGCCGCCACGTTGCCCGCCGGCCTGGGTATCGATGGTCGCCCGCGCCGGCGCTTTCGCCCGCACGTCACCGTCGCGCGCATGCGTCCCTCCGAGGCCCCGAGCGAGCGCGGCCTGCCGCCCACGCCGCAGCGGTCGTTCACGCCGCGCACGGTGACCCTGCAGCGGTCCTGGCTGACGCCCAAAGAGGCCGTGTACGAGGGGCTTGTCACATACGCCCTCGCGGCCCCCACCGGCCGGAGCGAGCTTTAGCTCGCGGAGCCCATCCAAAAAAGACCCCAATCGAACAAGTGTTCCGTCCGGGGCGGTCCCTACCGTTTGCGATCGATCCATTTCCCGACCCGGAGGAGCTTCCGATGCCGACCGACCAGGACAAGGCCGCCAAGGCCCGCGACGCCGCGCTGAAGGGCGCGCTCACGCAGATCGAGCGCGAGTTCGGCAAGGGCACCGTCATGCGCATGGGCGATGAGGGGGCGCAGGTGCGCGTCGCCGCGATTCCCACCGGCGCGCTGTCGCTCGATCTTGCGCTGGGGATCGGCGGGGTTCCGCGCGGGCGCATCGTCGAGGTCTTCGGCCCCGAGTCCTCCGGCAAGACGACGCTGATCTACCACGTCCTCGCCGAAGCCCAGCGGCTCGGGGGGGTCTGCGCCTTCATCGACGCCGAGCACGCGATGGACCCGCTCTACGCCAAGGAGATCGGCGTCGACATCGACGAGCTGCTCGTCTCCCAGCCCGACTACGGCGAGCAGGCGCTGGAGGTGGCCGACATGCTCGTGCGCTCCGGGGCGATCGACGTCGTCGCGATCGACTCCGTCGCCGCGCTCACCCCGCGCGTGGAGTTGGAGGGACAGATGGGCGACCAGACGGTCGGCTCGCAGGCGCGGATGATGTCCCAGGCTATGCGCAAGATCGCTGGCAACCTCAACCGCACCTCGACGCTCTGCATCCTCACCAACCAGATTCGCGAAAAGGTCGGCGTCATGTTCGGCTCGCCCGAGACCCAGCCCGGTGGGCGCGCGCTGAAGTTCTACGCCTCCCAGCGCCTCGACATCCGGCGCATCGAGACGCTCAAGGACGGCACCGAGGCGGTCGGCAACCGCGTGCGCGTCAAGGTCGTCAAGAACAAGCTCGCCGCCCCCTTCCGCCAGGCCGAGTTCGACATCGAGTTCGGCAAAGGCATCTCCTCCACAGGCTGCCTGATCGACCTCGGCATCGAGGATTCGGTCGTGACCAAGTCCGGCTCCTTCTTCTCCTACGGCAACGAACGCCTCGGCCAGGGCCGCGGCAACGCCAAGGCCCACCTGGACGAGCACCCGGCGATCGCCAAGGAGATCCGCGCGAAGATCTTCGCCGCGCGCGGCATCTCGCCCGAGGGACCCTCGATCCCGCTGGAGCCTGTGGAGGCGCCGGTCAAGGGGAGAGAGGAGGCGCCGCCCGAGGTCGCGCCGGTGCCTGAGGCTCAGCGGGAGCGCGTGGCCGCCGCAGCCTAGACGCTTGACGGGCTCATCTGGCTAACCTGGGGTCGTGCGCTATCACGTCACGACCTTCGGCTGCCAGATGAACGAGCACGACTCCGAGCGGATGAAGGGGATGCTCGAGTCGCTCGGCTACCGCGAGGCCGCCGCGCGCGCCGAGGCCGACCTGATCCTCTTCAACACCTGCTCGATCCGCGAGTCGGCCGACTCCCGCTTCATCGCGCATCTCGGCGAGGCCAAGCGGCTGAAGCTCGAACGCCCCGAGCGGATCGTCGGCGTGGGAGGGTGCTGGGCGCAGTCGGTCAAGGAGGAGGTCTTCGAGCGCTTCCCGTTCGTCGACGTCGCCTTCGGCCCCGGCCAGGTCCACCGCCTCGCCGAGTTCCTCACCTCCGAGTCGCTCACCGCGCAGGGCTACTTCGAATTCGAGGGCTTCACCGGGCGCCTGCCCGCCCACCGCGAGCGGCCCTTCCAGGGGTGGGTGCAGATCAGCGTCGGCTGCAATTGCCGTTGCAGCTACTGCATCGTCCCCTCCACGCGCGGACGCGAGGTCAGCCGGCCCTTCGACGAGCTCGTCGCCGAGGTCCGCGCGATGGCCGCCGAAGGGGTGCGCGAGGTCACGCTGCTCGGCCAGAACGTCAACTCCTACGGGCGCGATCTGCGCGAATCTGCTGCAACGGCGGCGCTTGACGGCCCCGTGGTCGCGCCGGGACCCGGGCGTGGGGAAGGGAGGGCAGGAGGGCGGCGCTCGCGCAGCTTCGCCGAGCTTTTGCACGCGCTCGACGCCGTCGAGGGGATCGAGCGCATCCGCTACACCTCACCCCACCCAAAGGATATGCGCGAGGATGTGATCCAATCGCATGCCTCCCTACGTACAGTATGTGAGCACATTCATTTGCCGCTGCAGTCCGGCTCGTCACGAATCCTCAAGGCGATGCGCCGCACTTACGACCGCGAGCGGTATCTCGATCGAGTTGCATTGATCCGAGAGCACGTTCCCGACGTATCACTTACCACAGACATCATCGTCGGCTTCCCCGGCGAGACCGAGGAGGACTTCGAGCAAACGCTCTCGCTCGTCGAGCAGGTCCGCTACGACAGCGCCTTCACGTTCCTCTTCTCGCCCCGCCGCGGCACCGAGGCCGCCGCGATCACCGAGGGCCCAGTGCCCCACCCCGTCAAGGTGCAGCGGATGGAGCGGCTCGTCGAGGCCGTCCAGCGCCACGCGCGCGAGCGCGCCCAGCGCTTCGTCGGGCGCGAGCTGGAGGTGCTCGTCGAAGGGCCCTCGCGCACCGATCCCACGCGGCTGCGGGGTCGCACCCGCCACAACAAGGTCGTCAACTTCGCCGGCCTCTCCGCCCCCGGGGATCTGACGTGGGTGCGGATCGATTCCGCCACCTCGCAGACGCTCGCCGGTGACGAGCTGTTGCTGGCCCGCGCCTGCGGGTAGCGCCCGGGCCGGGATGGCGTGGCTCAGCCCTTCGCGCGGTGGCCCGCTGCCATCTCCTCCGCGAGCTTGTCGTTGCCCGTCTTGCGGGTGACGGTCGCGGCGAGACCGGGAGCGAGACCCGCGAAGGCCGAGCCGACACGCAGCGCCAGCGGCGCGACGTCCACCTCGGCACGGTTGCGCACGATCGCCTCTGCCACCGCGCGGCCCACGTCCTGGGGGCTGCGTGTGCCCACGCTAGGGGGAAGCTTCGCGCCCGAGGTCGCGAACATCCCCGCTTCACGGATGAACCCCGGGTTGACGACGGAGACGCCGACGCCCCGCTCGCGCAGCTCCGGGCGCAGCCCCAGGGCGAAGCCGCGCAGCCCGAACTTCGTCGCGTTGTAAAGCGAGGTCATCGCGCTCGGCGCCTTGCCCGACAGCGAGGAGACGAACAGCAGGTGGCCGCCCCCGCGCGCCGCCATCGCCGGGGCGAGCTCGTGCGCCATCGCGATCGGCGCGCGCAGGTTCACCTCCAGTGTGCGGTCGATCTCCTCCATGTCGAATTCCTCGAGGCGCCCGCAGCCGTGCAGCGCCGCGTTGGCGACCAGGATGTCCACATCGCCCGCCTCGCTCAGCAGGCGCTCGACAGCAGCGCGGTCGGCCAGGTCTGCGGCCAGCGCCCGCGCGCCGAGCTCGCTCGCCAACCCCTCCAGCACATCGGTGCGCCTGCCGGTCACGATCAGCTTCGCGCCGCGCCCGCCCAGCTCGCGAGCAATCGCTTCGCCGAGGCCGCCGGTGGCGCCGGTGAGCAGCACTGTCGAACCGGAGATCTTCACGTGCTGTCAGCCTACGCGAATGCGAGTGATTGCGCTGTTCGGCCCCACCGGCGTCGGCAAGACCGCGCTCGCGGTCGCGCTCGCCGCGCGGCTGCGTGAGCGCGGCGAGGAGCCCGTGGCAGTGTCGGCGGACGCGCTGCAGGTGTACGCAGGCCTGGAGACGCTCACCGGCGTCGCCTCGCCGGCGGAGCGGGCCGCGCTCGAGCACCGGCTCGTCTCCTTCCTGCCGCTCGACGCCTCCTTCAGCGCCGGCCAGTACGCCGAGCTCGCGCACGCCGAGATCGACGGACTGCTCGCGCAGGGCCGGCGGCCGATCGTCGTCGGCGGCACCGGCCTCTACCTGCGCGCGGCGCTGACCGAGCTGCGCCTGCGCCCGCCCCCGCCCGAGGGGCTGCGCGAGCGGCTCACCGCCGAGCTCGAACGGGAGGGGGCGCCCGCGCTGCACGCACGCCTCGCGCGTGCGGCGCCGTGGGCGGCCGCGGGGATCGAGCCGGCCGACCGCCAGCGGATCGTGCGCGCACTGGAGCTGCTCGAAGCCGGCGAGCTGGAGCCGCCCGAGGGGCCCTCGCAGCTGTGGACCGACGAGGTGCGCCGTCCCACGCTGCTGGTCGGGCTGACGCTCGAGCGCGAGCAGCTGTACGCGCGGATCGACGCCCGCGTCGAGCGGATGCTCGCGGCCGGAGTGCGCGAGGAGGTGGTGCGCGCACACGCCGCCGGCGCCTCGGTCACCGCGCGCAAGGCGCTCGGCTTCGAGGAGCTGCTCGCGGGCGATGTCGAGGCGATGCAGCGGCGCACCCGCAACTACGCGCGCCGCCAGCTCTCGTGGATGCGCAAGCTCGCGGGCGTCCACCTGATCGACGTGACCGGTCGCTCACCGGGGGAGGTCGCGCAGGAGATCGCGGGCTTACTTGCCGCCGACGATGCCGCTGTCGCGCCACCTGCCGATGCCTTTTGATGAGACCGTTCGCGCCTGCTGAGCGCATAAACTCCGGGCGCGATGACTGCCCCCCCGGAAATAGGCCAGATGCCGTTCGAGAAGTGGCAGGCACTCGGCAACGACTACCTGATCGTGGAGAGCTCACAGCTGCCGTTCGAATTCACGCCGGCGCGCATCCGCAAGCTCTGCGCGCCGCACTTCGGGGTCGGCGCGGACGGGGTGCTGCTGCTCGCCCCAAGCGACGACCCCCAGTTCGTGGCACAACTGCGGATCTACAACCCCGACGGCTCGGAGGCCGAGCTATCGGGCAACGGCGCGCGCGAGGCCGTGCTCTACCTGCGCCGCCATGGCTGGGCCGAGGATGACGTCTTCTCGATCCACACCGCCGCCGGCGCGATCACGCCGACGATCCTCAGCCCCCACAGCTGCCGCATCGACATGGGCGCGGCGTCGCTGGTCTCGCCGAGCTTCCCGAGCGGCCCCCCCGACGGCCACGGCGAACTGAGTGCCGCCGGGCGGCGCTGGCGATTCCAGCACGTCTCGATCGGCAACCCCCAGTGCGCGATCCACGTCGATGATCTGGAGGCGCTGCTGGCGCTCGACCTGCCCGCGATCGGCCCCGCGATCGAAGGCCACGAGCTCTTCCCGCAGCGCACCAACGTCTCCTGGTACACCAAAACCGAACCCAACCGCATCCGTGCGCGGATCTTCGAGCGCGGGGTGGGGGAGACGCTCGCCTCGGGCACCGGCGCCACCGGGGCGGCGGTCGCGCATCATCTCGGCGAGGGCGGGGCATTCGGACCACCGATCACCGTCGCCCTCGACGGCGGTGAGCTGCAGGTGGAGGTGGGAGAGCAGCTGCACGTGCATCTGACAGGCTGGGCGCGGCCCGTGTATGAGGGCCGCCTCAGCGAGGACTTCCTAAAGGAGCTGCATGAGACCGAGTGAGCGCCTGAGCCGCATCCCGCCGTACCTGTTTGCCGAACTGGAGCGCAAGATCGCCGCCAAGCAGGCCGCGGGGGTGGACGTGATCAGCCTCGGCATCGGCGACCCCGACCGCCCGACGCCGGCGCTGATCGTCGAGGCGATGCAGGAGGCCGTCACCGAGCCCGAGACCCACCGCTACCCCTCCAACCGCGGCCGCGGCGACTTCCGCGAGGCGATCAGCGACTTCTACGCGCGCCGCTTCGACGTGGAGCTCGACCCCGCGAGCGAGATCATCCCCGCGATCGGCGCCAAGGAGGCGATCTTCAACCTCAACCTCGCCTTCCTCGACCCCGGCGACGCCGCGCTCGCCTCCGACCCCGGCTACCCCGTCTACAGCGCCGGACCGCTGCTCGCCGGCGCCGACCCCGTGCCGCTGGCGCTCGTGCCAGAGCTCGGCTTCGTCCCCGACCTCGACGCGATCGCCCCCGCCGACCTGAAGCGCGCGAAGCTGATCTACCTCAACTACCCCAACAACCCCACCGGCGCGCTCGCGCCCGAGGGCTTCTTCGAGCGCGTCGTGGCGTTCGCCCGCGAGCACGGCGTCCTCGTTGTGCACGACAACTCCTACTCGGAGATCGCATTTGACGGCCACCGCCCGGGCTCGTTCCTCGCGACCCCCGGTGCCAAGGAGGTCGGGATCGAGGTCTTCTCGCTCTCCAAGGGCTACAACATGACCGGCTGGCGCTGCGCGGCGGTAGTCGGAAACAGCGCGGCGCTCGAAACCTACTGGCGGCTGAAGACCAACATCGACTCCGGCCTGTTCGAGGCGGTGCAGCTCGCGGGGATCGCCGCGCTCTCGCCGCAGGCCGACGCCGAGGTCGCCTCGATGAACGAGCTCTACCGCATCCGCCGCGACCTCGTCTGCGACGCGCTCGCCCGAGCCGGCGTGCACGTCACTCCGCCAAAGGGCACGATCTACGTGTGGGCGCCCGTTCCCGCGGGCTTCGAGAGCTCGGTCGCCTACTGCGAGCACGTGCTCGAGCGCACCGCCGTGGTGATCTCGCCCGGCAGCGCCTACGGCCCCAGCGGCGAGGGCTGGTTTCGGATCTCGCTGACGACGCCCGACGAGCGCCTCGCCGAGGCCGTTGCGCGGTTGGCGACGCTTTCCTGAACCGGCGCCGGGTGGCCCTAGAATTGGCAGTGAATGGATCGCAGCCGCAACGGCCGTAGCGCCGTCACTCCCAGCTCGACCTCGCCTGATTCCATGAACGGGTCGGGTCCTGCCACCGTCCGCTCGCCTCGCGCGCGCCAGCGCGCCCTCTGCATCGCCGCGCTGCCTGATGCGGACGACAGCAGCCTGCGCGAGCTGGGCGAGCTGCTGCGCACCGCCGGCGTGGCGGTGGTGGGGGAGCTGGCGCAGCGCCGCGAGCAGCCGCACCCCAACACCTACCTGGGGCCGGGCAAGGTGGCCGAGGCCAAGCAGGCCGCGCAGGAGTGCGACGCGAACGTGATCGCCTGCGACGACGAGCTCACCCCGCGCCAGGAGCGCAACCTCGAGACCGAGCTGGGCCTGCCGGTGGTCGATCGCACGACGGTGATCCTCGACATCTTCGCCGCTCACGCCGCCTCCGCCGAGGGCAAGCTGCAGGTCGAGCTGGCCCAGCTGGAGTACAACCTCGCGCGGATGCGCGGCCTGTGGAGCCACCTCGAGCGCCTCGGCGGCGGGATCGGCACGAGGGGCCCGGGCGAGAGCCAGATCGAGACCGACCGCCGTCTCGCCCGCGACCGCATCGCCGCGCTGCGCCGGCGCCTGGAGCACGTGCGCGGCACCCGCGCGGTGATGCGCGCCGAGCGCGAGCGCGCCGCGCTGCCGACGATCGCGCTAGCGGGCTACACCAACGCCGGCAAGTCGACGCTGCTGAACGCGCTCACCTCCGCCTATGGCCGCGGCGGGCCGCCCGACGAGGCCGAGCGCGACCGGCGTGTGCGCGACCGTCTCTTTCATACACTCGATCCCACCACGCGCACGGTGCATATCGGCGGCCGCCCGCACCTAGTGACCGACACGGTCGGCTTCATCCGTAAGCTCCCTCACCAGCTGGTGGACGCCTTCGGCGCCACGCTGGAGGAGACGATCCGCGCCGACCTGCTGCTGCACGTGCTCGACGCTTCCGCGCCGGAGGGCGAGCAGGAGGCGATGCGCCGCGCGGTCGAGGAGGTGCTGGAGGAGATCGGCGCCGACGCCTCGCCGCGAGTGCTCGTCCTCAACAAGTCCGACTTGCTCGACGAGCCGGCCCGCCGGGAGCTGCGCCTGCACCACCCCGAGGCGGTGCTGCTCAGCGGCGTCACGGGCGAGGGTCTCGACGAGCTCGCAGTCCGCATCGAGTCCGAGCTGCGCCACACGCTCTGCCCGCTCGACCTGCTCGTCCCCTACGCCAGCGGCTCCAGCCTCGCCGAGCTGCACGAGGTCGCGGGTGAGCTCGCCCGCCGCGACACCCCGGAGGGAGTCCGCGTCCGCGCGCTTGTTCCCGCGCGGCTGGCGTCTCGCTTTGCACGGTTCGCAGTGGCTTAGACAACTCGACCCGCCGGGGCGGGTCGGGCGCTGGGTGCTGGGTGCTGCCTCCGATCGACTGTCAACCAAACGTCAGCGTAGCTCAGACCCCGGCAGCTTGACGCGCACCACGGTGGGCCGCGTCCTCCAGCGTGTCGTCCAGCGGCGTGAGCTCAGCGACATCGATCCCCAGCGCTGTTGCGATCAGCCAGTCGGCGAACCAGATGTTCTTGGGCAACAGCGGGCCGTGCAGGTAGGTTCCGATGACATTGCCGCTGCACGCTCCCTCGAAGCCGCCGCGTCCGTCGTTGCCATAACCCTTCAACACACGACCAAGCGGGGCCTGGCCCGCGCTCAGGCGGGTGCGTCCACCGTGGTTCTCGAAGCCCGCTAGGACGCGCTCGCCGCCGCTCAACGAGACCTCGATCGCGACGTTGCCGATCAGGCGGGGGTGGTCCTCGCGCACGGTGCGCACGTCGAGCAGCTCGACTCCCGGCAGCTGCTCGCCGGGGCCAAGCTCATACGAGCGCCCCAGCAACTGATAGCCGCCGCAGACCCCCAGGATGACTGCGCCGCGCGCGGCCGCTGCGTGTAGCGCGTCACGCTTGGTGTGGATCAGATCCTCCGCGCATAGTCGCTGATCGCGGTCCTGCCCGCCACCGAGGTAGAAGAGGTCGTGGGTGCCACCATCGAGCGGTTCGCCCAGTCCGCACGGGGTCAGCTGAAAGCCAATCCCGCGCCACGCGCAGCGCCGTTCGAGCACGAGCAGGTTGCCACGGTCGGCGTAGATATTCATCAGGTCGGGGTAGAGCGCGCAAACACGAAGGGTGTTCATGAGAGCGCGCTCCGGGCCTTGCCGTCGGCGCTCAGCAACTCGCGTAGAGAGAGCATCGCCGTGTAGGTGGGCAGTGCGTACAACGCCCCGCCCGATGGGGTATCGGCCAGGGCCAGGGAGAAGGCTGCGGGGAGCTCTGGCAGCACGCGGATCCGCTCGGGCTCGACGCCTGCATACTTGAGCCT
The DNA here is from genome assembly GCA_964396735.1 of uncultured Solirubrobacteraceae bacterium. Taxonomy (GTDB): domain Bacteria; phylum Actinomycetota; class Thermoleophilia; order Solirubrobacterales; family Solirubrobacteraceae; genus Palsa-744. The sequence continues at coordinate 11,532 of CAYNGQ010000038.1, forward strand.
CAGCGCAAGCTCAGGCGCACGGGTGCCACTGCATGTCGCGACCCGCACCTGTCCGGCGAGCAGCTCAAAGTCGGCGTCCCAGATCCACGAGACGTCGCGGCCGTCCGCGATGTTGTCGTTGAGCACGCCTAGCAGATCGTGCTCCCCCTGCTCCAAGACGAGGGTGCGCAGCACCTCGTTGGCGCCAGCAGGGTTCTTGACCAGCAGGATGCGTAGCTCCCGCCCATCGATTGGGACGCTCTCCGCGCGGCCAAATGCAGCGTGGGCGCTTTCGAGGCCGGCGACGATTGTCTCCAGCGGCACCTCCAGCGCATGCGCGAGCGCGGCAGCAGCGAGCGCGTTGTAAACGTTGTAGAGGCCGGGCAGAGGCAGTGCGACATCGGCGGCGCCCGTGGGAGTGTGCAGTGTGAAGCGCGCTGAGCGAACTCCTTCCAGCCGCACGTCGGTGGCGCGAACCGCGGGCACCGGCCGCGCCTGGCCGCACGAGGGGCAGCTGTAGCGGCCGAGATGGCCGAGGTAGACGGCCTCAAAAAGGTAGGGGGCGCCGCAGTTGCGGCAGTGCTTGGCATCGGCGGCGTGGGCCATGTGGGGAAGTGCAAGCGAGTCGTCGTCCACGCCGAAGTACACGACCCTCGCGCGCCCACGACCGAGGTCGGCGACCACGGGGTCGTCGGCGTTGAGCACGAGCCGCGCATCGGGGTCGAGCACATCGCGCACGGTGTGGGCCCAGCTGTCGGCGATCGTCTCGAGCTCGCCGTAGCGGTCGAGCTGGTCACGGAAGAGGTTGCCGAGCAGCAGCGCGCGGGGGCGCAGCTGCACGGCCAGCTGTTGCAGCCACAGCTCGTCGACCTCGAACAGCCCGAGCTCCCCGTCGATCGCCTCCCGGCCGTGCGCGGCGGCGAGCAGCGTCGAGGCGATGCCCCCGGCCATGTTGGCGCCCGCGCGGTTGTGCACGAGCCGCACGCCCTCGCGCTCGAGGATCGCGGCGGCCATCGCGGCCGTCGTGGTCTTGCCGTTGGTGGCGGAGACCAGCACGCTGCCGCGCGCCAGGCGGGAGCCGAGCACGCCGATCGCGTCCGGCTGAAGGCGCATCAGCACCTTCCCGGGCACGCTTGTGGCACCGCCTCCGCGTAGCCGCGAGAGCGCCCCCGCCGCGCGGGCGAGGGCGAGCTTCGGGGCGAGCGGACCGCTCAGGGTTTGCTCCCGAGCGGGCTGTCGGCCGGGACGAGCACCCGGACCGCGGCGGGCAGCACGCTCACGCGCAGCGGCAGCTCGCCGATCGGGTCGCCGTCGGCGTACAGCGTGAAGGGACGGTCGGCGGCGATCTGAAGCTCGCGGCCGCGGAGCACGTGCACGGAGGGCTCACGCACGTGCGTGCCCTTGAAGACCTTCGGCAGAATCCGCGTGAGGAAGCGCACCTTGGGGATCTGCTCGCAGTAGGGGATATCGAGCAGGCCGTCGTCGAGCAGCGCGTCGGGCGCCGCATACATGCCGCCGCCGTAGGCCTTCGAGTTGGCGGCGCCGACGCTGTAGCCGGTGAAGGTGTGCCGCTGGCCGTCGAGCACGAGCTCGAAGCGCGCCGGGCGCCACGCGGCCAAGGCGCGCAGGGCGCCGTAGGCGTAGACGAGGTTGCCGAGCCACGAGGGCGCTTCGTTGGCGATCCGGTTGGCGTCGGAGTCAAAGCCGCAGCTGGCGATGCCCACGAAGGTGTGCTCGCCGACGAGGCCGAGGTCGAGCTCGCGCGCGACGCCGCCGGCGATCACCGCGCAGGCTGCGACCGGGTTCTGCCCGATGCCGAGCACGCGCGCAAGGTCGTTGCCGCGCCCGCCCGGCAGCACGCCGAGGATCGAGCCGGGCACGGCGCGCAGCGCGTCGGCGGCGGCCCCGGCGAGCCCGTCGCCGCCGAGCGTCACTGCGAGCTCCCCGCCGCGCGCGGCCTCCAGCGCGAGCTCACGGGCGTGGTCGAGGTCGCGGGTGTCCTCGCGGCGCACGGCGAGTCCGCGTGCGCGCAGGGCAGCCACCACGCCCGGCGCGGCGCGACCGGCGCGGCCGCCGCCGGCGGCAGGGTTGACGATCAGGCATACGGGAGTGGGCACCGCGATAGGGTAGAGCCATGCGCATGGTTGGCCCCCTTGCGGTGGTCCCGGTGATGGTGTTTGGGCTCGCAGCATGCGGCACGAGTTCGAACCAGGTGCGGGCTTCGGCAAGCTCGGGCGCTGACAATATCTCCGCCGTTACGAGCGGCTCGCATGAAGCCTGCCAACGCGCCAAGGAGCCCGCACCGAGAGGCCCCCAGCACGTGCCGCGGCCGGCCGGCAGGCTGAATCCGGCGAAGCGCTACGTGGTGACGCTGGCAACCAACTGCGGGGCGATCGCGATCCAGCTCGACGTGAAGCGCGCGCCGAAGACGACGGCCTCGTTCGCCTATCTCGTCAAACGCGGCTTCTACGACGACCTCACGTTCCACCGGGTGGCGGCGAACTTCGTGATCCAGGGGGGCGACCCCAACGGCGACGGTTCGGGTGGACCCGGCTACACGATCGTGGAGCCCCCACCCACGAGCCTTCAATACACACGGGGCACGGTCGCAATGGCGAAGACGGCGACTGACCCGGCGGGCGCGTCGGGCAGCCAGTTCTTCATCGTGACGGCGAGCGACACCGAACTGCCGCCGCAGTACGCACTGGTCGGCAGGGTGGTGGGGAGCATGGCGGGCGTGAACGCGATCTCCAAGCTCGCGACGATCCCACCGCAGGACGGCCAGCCGGTCCACCCCGTGGTGATCAGCCGGGCGACTCTGTCGGAGAATTGAGGCTCAGCTCTTGGGGGCGCGGGCGTTGGCGAGCGCTTTCGCGCGCCGGCGCCGGCCGATCAAAGCGGCGATCGCGACCCCGGCGGCCGCGACGAACAGCCCGAGCAGGACGCCCGGCGCGAGGCCGAGCCCGCCGAAGGGCAGCGCGAGGAGCTCGACGATGCCGAGCCCCACGGCCAGCAGCACGACGATCAGCGCCAGGATCAGCAGGATGCCGCGCACGCGCGCGAGGATCCCGGCGGAGGCGGGGGGGAGCAGGAGGCCCATCGCGCGCAGCGCGAACATCTGCCGCCCACTGGGGGGCTCCTGTCCGAGGCGCTCGACGGCCTCACGCAGATCGCTGGGGCGGCGCTCGGCGAGCGCCAGCGAGGCGTCGGCCATGCGCCGCAGCTGCATCCGCTCCTGGGGGCGGGCGGCGGCGATCGCGCGCTGGAAGTAGGAGCGCGCCTGGTCGGCATCGAAGCGCTCGGCGGCGCGCGCGCCGAGAATCGCCAGCGCCGCGGACTTGAATTTGGTCTCGGCTTCGAGCTCCTCGTCGGTGCGCTGCTCGAGCGCCTGGATCGCATTGGCGGCGCCGCGCTGCTCGATCCGGATCTGTCGCTGCTTCGGTGCCATCGGCTGGGCATTGTACGGGCTCGAAGGCGCTATGCTCGGCGCTCGGAGGAACTGCTGATGCGTACACTCATTCCGATCAGCTCAGCGCGGCCGATCAGAGGTCGGCCGGCGGCGTGCGCATGCACGGTCCTGGCGCTGCTCGCCCTGAGCCTCGCGCCCTCCGCGGGGGCGAGCGCGGGGCAGAACCCGTTCGCCACCCCGACGACTACCGCCACCGGAGCTGCGAAACCGGCGACGGGAGCCGCGAAAGCAAAAACCACGCCGGCGGTGAAAGTCAAAACCACCGCGGCGCCGGCGGCCGCCACGCTGCCGACGACGACGACCACGGCGACGGCTGCCACCACCGAAACGAGCTCGACGACCAGCACGCCGATGATCATGGCGGTGGTGGCACTGTTCATCGTGCTGGGCGGGATCGCCTTCTACATCCTGCGCGACGCGCGCTCGGTGGCGCCGGTGGTGGAGGGGGGCATGACCGGCGGCACGCGCAACCCGGAGGGGCGGCTGCGCAAGCGCAGAGCCCAGGCGAAGGCGGCCAGGCAGCAGCGCAAGCGGCATCGCAAAGCGCGGTAGGGGAGGGAAACAGATTGATGGGAGACGGCCCGGGAGGGGCCGTCCGGGTTGGCGAGGGCTACTGGCGGGCTCTGACGCGCGTGGTGCCCGGTCGCGTGACGCGGATCCGGGCGGGGGAGGGCGGCGCGCTGCCACCGTGGGGGCCGCGCCGGGGGCCGCGGCCTGGTATCGGCCCGCGGGGGCGCCAATGGCGGCGGAAGCCACCGGGGAGCGTCTTGCTGCCGCCTTCGTCCTCGCCGGGGGGGTCGGGCTCGGCGGCGTCGCGTGCCTCCTGCGCGGCGTCGGAGCGGAAGGGCATCCACAGCATCAGCGCGGCGATCGGCAGCTTGATCAGCACGACCGCGAGGAACACGAACCAGATCCACGTGTGCACGTGATCGATGCTACTACTGTCGGCGCGCCGCGGCGTGCGAGCCGGCTACAGATTTCGCCGCGGCGTGTCGGGGTCACGCTCGGGCAGCGGGATCGTCGCGAGATCGACGCGATGGACGGTGGAGAGCACCGCCTCCAGGGCGACGCCCGAGAGCGTCTCGTGCTCGACGAGCGCCTGCGCGGTCTCGCGCACGGTGTCCCAGTTGACGCGCAGCGTGTACTCGGCGCGCGCCTCGGCCTCCTCGACGATCCGCTCGACCTCGCCGTCGATCACGTTCAGCGTGTTGGGCCCGATCGAGCCGAGGTCCTGCAGCGCGGCGCCGAGAAAGACCTCGCCGCCGGCCTCGCCGATCGTGATGTGCCCGAGCCGGGGGCTCATCCCGTAGCTGGTGACCATCCGCCGCGCGAGCTTGGTGGCGGCGTGCAGGTCGTCGCTGGCGCCGGTGGACTCCTCGCCGAACTCGATCAGCTCGCTCGCGGTGCCGGCGAGGATCGCGACCAGGTGGCGCTCGAGGTCCGAGCGCCCGTGCATCACCGCGTCGCGGTCGGTGAGCATGTGGGCGGCGGTGCCGAGCTGCCGGCCGCGCGCGACGATCGAGAGCTTCTGCGCGCTCACCACCTGGCCGATCGACCGCGTCGCGACGGCGTGCCCGGCCTCGTGCACGGCGATCGTCCAGCGCTCTTCCTCGCTCAGCACGTGGCGCTTGGCGGGACCGGCGACGACGCGGTCGATCGCCTCCTCCAGGGTGTGCTGGTCGATCTCGGTGTGACCCTCGCGCACGGTCAACAGTGCCGCCTCGTTGACGACGTTGGCAAGCTCCGCTCCGGAGAAGCCGGGGCACAGCTTCGCGATCTCCCGCAGATCCACGTCGGGCG
>CAYNGQ010000039.1:0-5099 GCA_964396735.1 uncultured Solirubrobacteraceae bacterium
GGGGACCTCCAGCTCAAACAGCTGCTTGATCAGCTCGGGGTCGCGACGCGACACGATGATGCTCGGGCCCTTGGTCGAGTTGGAGACGTCCTTGATCACGGCCTTGATGCGCTGAGAGTGGTCGTAGCGCTCGCCGTCCACCTGCTCCGACTTGGGCAGCAGCGCCTCCACCCGTTCACGCAGCTGCACGAGCGTGTAGCGGGAATCCGACTGCTGGACGATGCCGGTGATCAGCTCCCACGCGGTCGCGGTACTCCTCGAACATCATGTCGCGCTCGGCCTCGCGGATGCGCTGCAGGATCACCTGCTTGGCGGTCTGCGCCGCGATCCGCCCGAAGTCGTCGGGCGTGACGTCCTGTTCGCCGATCTGGTCGCGGTACTCCTCGAACTTGGCGGGGTCGATTTCCGGCTCCTCCGGTTCGCGCAGCTCGCCGGTCTCGGGATCGACGACGGTGCCCTCGTCGATCGTCTCCACGATCAGGTGCGCCTCCAGGCGCTCGGGGATGATCAGTTCGATCACGCGGAAGTCGGCGGTGTCGCGATCCATTTCCACACGTGCGTACTTGGCGGAGCCCGGCTGCTTCTTGTAGGCCGACAGCAACGCGTCCTCCAGCGCGATCATCAGCTTCTCCGGCTCGATGCCCTTCTCGCGGGCGAGCGCGTGCATTGCTTCGAGGATTTCACGTGACATAGCTGTTACTCCTCCACCAGGTTGGAACGGCGGATCTGCGCGTACGGGATGCTCACCAGCGTCCCGTCGGCGGCGAGCGTGATCTCCGTGTCGGAGGCTCCCACGAGCTCTCCCGTGTAGCTGCGCCGGCCCGCCGAGGAGGACTGGTTGGCCCGTCCCCCCGCCGGCTGGTCGCCACGCGTGCGCACCCGGGCGCGGCGGCCGACGAAGCGGCGGAAGTGGTCGGGCTTGGTGAGCGGGCGCTCGACACCAGGCGAGGAGACCTCCAGCGTGTAGCGCTCGCGCAGCGGGGTGAGCGCCACCGTCACGCGCTCGCAGAGCGCGAGCGTCACCCCCTCGGGCTGGTCGATGAAGATGCGCAGGGTCGGGTGGGCGGGACTCGAAACCACCTCGGCAAGCAGCACCTCGACATCCGGCTCACACTCGGCGAGCCGCTCTTCGATCTCTGTCTGCAACGTTGTCATGGGGCCCTCCTCACAATAAAAAGAGCGGGCATCCGCCCACTCTCGGTCCGACTGCCGGCGTCCGCTGGCCGAAACGGGGATGCGAGCCGAAGGCTCGTGTCTCCCGGCTTCGGCCAACACGAAAGCTGTGGGTCGAGAATAGCATCGGCCATCTAGGCGCCGTGCACGGCACGAAGCGAACGCTCCCTGTAGAGACGGTAGTCGCGGCGCTCGGGACGCAGCGAGCACGCGAGCGCCAGCGGCTGGCGCGCCTCCTCGTGGCGGCCCAGCTGTTGCATCGCGCGACCCAGGCAGAAGAGCGCGTAGTCGTTGGTGGGCGCCTGTGCGGCAATCGCGCGGAACTCCGCCGCGGCGTCCTCGTAGCGCTGGGCATGGAACAGGGCACGGCCGAGCGCCTCGCGGATCGAGGCCTTGTCGGGCTCGAGCTTGCGCGCGCGGGTGAGCGGCACGATCGCGGCCTGGTGGTCGCCGTGGTCGAGCAGCTCGCAGCCGCTGCGGTAGAGGTCATAGACGCTGTCCATACGCCTCATTTTAGAGTGCCACTCGTCCCGGATTTGGGCAAGCGATCCACAGCATCGAGGATCGCCTCGGCAATGCTCGCCTTGGACGCGCGAGGGATGTGCTCCTCGCCCGCCGCAGTGACGATCGTGACCTCGTTGCTGTCGGCCCCGATGCCGATGTCCGAGCGCGAGATGTCGTTGACGACGACCGCGTCGAGCCCCTTCTCCCGCAGCTTGCCGCGCCCGTACTCGAGCGCGCCGCCGCCGTGCTCGGCGGCGAACCCCACCAGCGTCTGCCCGGGGCGCCGTTCGGCCGCCAATGCCTTCAACACGTCGGGAGTTGCTTCGAGCTCTAGGCGCAGATGCTCGCGGCCGGCCTTCTTGAGCTTGCCGTTGGCAGGCTCGGTGGGACGGAAGTCGGCGACGGCGGCCGCCATCAGCAGCACGTCGCAGGCGGCGAACTCCCGCTCACACGCCTCGGCGAGCTGGGCGGCGGTGACTACCTCGTGCCAGGCGACCCCCGCGGGACGGGGCAGCGATACGTTGGCGGCAACCATCGTCACCTCGGCCCCGCGCGCGCGGGCAGCCTCGGCCAGCGCGACCCCCATGCGCCCGGAGGAGCCGTTGCCGATGAAGCGCACGCTGTCGATCGGCTCGCGGGTGCCGCCCGCAGTGATGAGCAAGCGCAGCCCCTGCCAGGCGCTGGCCGAAACGGGGATTCGCGCCGCAGGCGCGTGTCCCCCGGCTTCGGCAAGCAACGCCTCGCAAAGCGCCAGTAGCCGCGCGGGGTCGGGCAGGCGGCCCACCCCCTCCTCACCCTGCGACGCCAGGCGGCCGGCGTCGGGCTCGATCACGTGCACGCCGCGGGCGCGCAGCGTGTCGAGGTTGGCGCGCACCGCGGGGTGCTCGTACATGTGGTTGTTCATCGCGGGCGCGACCACGAGCGGGCAGGTGGCAGCGAGCGCGGCGCTCGTCAACAGATTGTCGGCGAGGCCGCCGGCGAGCTTGGCGATCGTGTTGGCGGAGGCGGGGGCGATCAGGTAGAGGTCGGCGTTGCGCACCAGCTCGAGGTGGCTGATTGGGTCGTGCGCCGGGGGCTGTCGGCCGAAACGGGAATTCTCGCCGGAGGCGAGTGTCTCCCGGCTTCGGTCAGGGAAGGACCCGCGCGCAGGGTCGCTCTCGAACTCACCGACCAACACCGGCGCGCCGCTGAGCGCCGCGAACGAGGCGCGGCCCACGAAGCGGCAGGATGCGGGCGTCTGCACAACCCGCACGGTGTTGCCAGCGCCCGTCGCCAGGCGCACGAACTCGAGCGCCTTGTAGGCGGCGATCCCGCCGCTCACCCCGAGCAGGATTCTGGGCATACCTGGGTTTTAGAGGGCCGAGGCGTTACCGGCAAGCGCTGGTCGGCGGCTTGCCCGATCTCCGGCTACCGGTAGTGGTACTTGATCTTCCCCTGCGCGATCTCCTCGAGGGCGATCGTGAGGTAGTTCTTCGAGGTGGTTTCGATCATCGGCGGCGGGAACTCGTCGAAGGTGCCCTCGCCAAGGTTGTGGTAGTAGCTGTTGATCTGGCGCGCGCGCTTGGCGGCGACCAGGACGGAGGCGTAGTTGGAGTCGACGTTCTCCAGCAGATGGTCGATGCGGGGGGAGATCAAGGTAGTGGTGCCCTTTCGTGGTGGGACCTGGATTGTAGAGGGTTACTCCTCCAGCGCCGCGCTGACGATGTCGGTCAGCTCCTCCAGAGCATCCTCCAACCGATCGTTGACAACCACGTGGGCGAACTCCGATTGCGCGGCAAGCTCCTGCTCGGCGACCCGCAGGCGCCGCTCGACCTCCTCGGGGCCGTCCGCGCCGCGGCCGATCAGGCGGGTGCGCAGCGCATCGAGCGAGGGCGGGGCGATGAACACCCGCAGCGCCTCGGGCAGCGCGGCACGCACCTGGCGGGCGCCCTGCACCTCGATCTCGAGCACGAGCGGCACGCCCGCGCGCACGCGCCCGTCGAGCTCATCGCGCAACGTGCCGTAGCGCCGGCCGGCGTAGTCGGCATGCTCGACGAAGCCGCCGGCCTGCACGCGCCGCTCGAACTCCTCGGGGGTGAGGAAGTGGTAGTCGATGCCGTCCCGCTCGCCCGGGCGCGCCGGGCGCGTGGTGGCGGAGACCGACAGCTCCAGCTGCGCCAAGCGCTCCATCAGGCCGCGGATCAGCGTTCCCTTGCCGACGCCCGAGGGGCCGGTGATGACGAACACACGCGCCACGAGGCAGGGGCGGCCTAGCGGCCACGCAGGAGCGAGACCAGCTCCGAGCGTTGGCGGTCGGAGAGCCCGCCGATCGTCTTGCTGGGGGCGATGCGGCAGAGGGCGAGGATCTTGTTGACCTTGACGCGTCCATACTTCGGGACGGCGAGCATGACGTCGAACACCTTCGCGGTTTCGATGTACTCGGGGGGTTCCAATAGAAGCGTGTGAATCGATAACCGGCCGGCCTTCAGCTCGCGCTTGAGCCGCGCGCGCTCGGTGCGAATCCGGTTGGCTTTGGCGAGCGCGTCCATACGCTGATCGATGGAGCGTTCGGGGGCCGCCGAATGCTTGGTGGGCGTCGTGCCCGTCGCCGTCATCATGGGCGGCGAGTCTACACGCCACCGCGCGGCGATGATCGCGCGGCACCCCAATTTACCTAAAGCTCGACTTGAGGTTGAGGTATGTGGAGGGTAGTGGACGGTGGGAGCCCGTGTTTGCAGGGGTTTTGCGGGGGTCTCCAGGACGCCCACACGGCCCCTACGGCGCTCCGTGGGGAGTACCCACGAGCGGACGAGCGCGGCGCCCACAGCGCTCCTCGGCGGCGTGCACGGCGGGCGAACGGGGCATTGGGGGGGACCCGCTCACAGGACCTCTTCGCGGCTGCCTACGAGCTGCTGAATCGAGCCGGCTCCGGCGGCGCGCACACGTTGCGCGAGCGCGCGGTTGACGTGCGACGGCCACACCGGACCGCCGTAGACGAAGCCGGTGTAGGCCTGCAGGAGCGTGGCCCCGGCGAGAATCCGCTCCCAGGCATCCTCGGGCGTGGAGATGCCGCCGACGGAGATCAGCACCAACCGATCGCCGACCCGCCCGCGCAGCAGGCGCAGGACCTCCACGGCACGCGCGCGCAGCGGCGGCCCCGAGACCCCCCCGCCCTCGACGCCGGCGAGCGCCGACGGGTCGGAGAGGAGGGTGCGGTCTTCACTGGTGTTGACCGCGACGATCCCGTCGAGCGCGAGCTCCAGGGCGAGGTCGGCGATCGCCAGCAGCTGCGGGTCGGCCAGGTCGGGGCCGACCTTGACGAGCAGGGGCACCTCGACCCCCATCTCCCGCAGCTCCCGCTGGACTTCGCGCAGCAGCGGCCGCAGCAGCTCGACCGTCTGCATCTGCTTGAGCCCCGGCGTGTTGGGCGAGCTGACGTTGAC
>CAYNGQ010000040.1:0-8879 GCA_964396735.1 uncultured Solirubrobacteraceae bacterium
CCTCCCCACGAGCAAACGGAGGGTCAGCGTTCATCGGGAGACCTCCCCACGAGCAAACGGAGAGGCGGACATCAGACAGGCGGTCACGAACTGGCGAGGTTCATCCCCCCGATGCGACGAACAGCTCAGTTGGCTCGGAGAAGCCCTTGAGGCCGACCTCCCCGATCAGCTTGAAGGCGAGACCCTCGAGACCCTCGGCGAGGTCGACGACGGCGCGCGTCACCAGCACCTCGCCGCCCGCCGCGCGGGCGACCACGCGCGCGGCCTGGTTGACCTCGCGGCCGTAATAGTCGCCGTCGCGGTAGATCGCCTCGCCGTAATGGATGCCGATCCGCGGCGGCGGCACCCCCGCGGGCGCGCGGGCCTGGAAGCCGACGGCCCAACGCGTCAGCGCGACCGAGTCGGCGGCGACGATCATCACCTCGTCGCCGAGCGTCTTGAGCACGCGCGCGTCGATCGGCAGCGTGCGTTCGACCTCTTCCACGAAGCGCTCCACCGCGCTCACCGCGTGCTCGTCGCCCTGCTCCTCGGTGAGCCGGGTGTAGCCGGCCAGGTCGGCGAACGCGATCGCTACCCGCAGGCGGCCCGCCTCGGGCTCCTGGGCATCGATCGTTTCGGCCTCCATGTGGCCGATCACCTCCTGCTCGACGAAGTACGCCAGGAAGCGGCCGTGCGCCCAGTTCATCAGCGGCGCCGTGAACGGCACCAGCTCGCGCGCGATGCCATCCATCTGCTCGCCGATCTCGCGGCCCGAGACGCCCTCGCGCATCAGCGGCTCGTGGATATACATGCGAAACAGCCGCACCTCAGTTTCGGCGATCTGCGCGAGCGCCTGCCCGTAGACGCGGGCGATCTGAATGAACGCCACCTCGGGCAGACCGGCCTCCAGCACGGACGCCACGTACTTCAGCATCTCCAAATCCTCGTCGGACATCGCCTCGACCGCCAGCGCGCTGAGGCCAAGGGCGACGAAGATCCGCTCGATCAGCTCGGGGGTGAGGCCGGTCTCGCGCGCGGCCTGCCTGAGCGTGTGGCGACCGTCGGGGCCGGAGAGAAAGTCCTCCAAGTCGCCCAGCGCCAGGCGCCCGCTGTCGCTGGCTTCGCGGATCTGCTCGAGCGTGTAGCCGCGCTCGCGCAGGCGCACGACGATCCCCACCTGCCGCGCGGCGGGCGCGTTCCAGCCCCCGTTGTACTGGGGGATCAGCCCCTCGTTGACCCAGCGCCTCACCGTCCCGGGCGAGACGCCGGCGCGGGCCGCAACCCGCGCGAGCGTGAGTCCCTCCGTGTCCCGCGTTCCCATTGCGAGCAGTCTATGGACCTCCCCCGGCGGTGGGTGGCTCGTGACGCTAATCGAGAAAAAGACCGATGAGTGGAATCCGCTCGACCGCAAGACCTAGCAAACCCCCAACTGTCGGGCGTCCTGAGACAACCCACCCCAGGGCGCCCTGAGACAACCCACCCTAAAGTCCCCTCAGTTGACCCCGCGCCAGCCGATCCACCTGCGTCCCACGGCCGCGCTGGCCGAGCGCGTGCTGCTGCCCGGAGACCCCGGCCGGGCGCTGGCGCTGGCGCAGCTGCTGATCGAGAGGCCACTGATGTTCAACCACCACCGCGGCCTGTGGGGCTACACCGGCCCGGCAATCGCCGACGGGGAGCCGCTGACGATCCAGAGCACGGGCATCGGCGGCCCCTCGGCGGCGATCGTGCTGCAGGAGCTGATCGCGCTCGGCGCGCGACGCGCGATCCGCGTGGGCACGTGCGGCGCGCTCGATGGCGGCCTCCAGCTCGGCGATCTGGTGGTGGCGCGCGAGGCGCTCGCCGCGGACGGCACCAGCCGCAACCTCGGGGCGGGCGAGCGGATCGCCGCCGACCGCGAGTTGACGGCGGCGCTGGCCGGCGCCGTGGACGGGAACGCAGGCGCGACCGTGGTGAGCACCGATCTCTTCTACGAGCACGACCACGCACGCGAGCGGGCATGGCGCGCGGCGGGGGCGGTCGCCGTCGAGATGGAGGCCGCCACCCTGTTCGCGGTGGGCGCCCGCGCCGGCATCCCGGTCGCGTGCGTGCTCGCGGTGTCGGACCTGATCGGCGAGCACCCCGGGGACGGGCGCGAGCGCATCGACGACGACGCGCTGCTGGCCTCGGCCGAGGCGATGGGCCGGGCGGCGCTCAGCGCGCTGGTTTAGACGCTTTGGCCGCCGAGGGTTTGGGGCCAGACGCTGGTTTGCGGGCAGACCTTGCTTTGCTCGCAGACGCCGAGCGTTTGGCAGCGGACGGTTTGGAGGCAGTCCGTTTGGCGGCCGGTGCGGGCCCCGATGCGGCGCCGGCACCGGCGGAGGCGGCACCCTCGGCGCTCCGGGGATCCAGCTTGCCCGAGAGCGTCCGCAACTGCTCCTCGATCGCCGCCAGGCGCGTCTCGATCGACGGGCCGGAGAGCGTGCGCCCGATGCGGTGCACGCCATCCTCGATCCCCTCCATCCGCTGGGAGATCGAGCGCAGACGGCGCGTGAGCCGTTCGACGTCGGCCGCCGACGGCAGGTTGAGCGCCCCCATCGCCAGCTCCTGCGCCTGAACGGCCTTCTCGCGCGCGTCGGAGGCGCGGCCGAGCGCTCCGTTCAGCAGCGGGTTGTCGAACAGCTCGGTGATCGCCTTGCCGAGGCGATCCTCGGTGCCGCCGGCGAGACGCTCACGCAGCCCCTTGGCTGATTCTGCATCGGACATCTGGCAAAGGATACGGTGCGAGGGTGGCAGAGCGGCTGTTCCTCTTCGTCCAGATGGAGTTCCCGTGGGAGCTAGGGCCGGCCGACGGCCGCTACCTGCTGCGCGCCGGAGCGGGCGAGGAGCCCGAGCGGGTGGTGATCCTGGAAACCGTCGGCGCCACCCCGCGCCGCGGGCGACTCGGAGCGCGCCGGCGCCCACCGGTGGAGCCCGGGTGGGCGGGGATTTCATCCCCAACGGTGCCGAGCACCCGCGCGACCGTGATCGACCCCGTGTCGGTGTCGGCGGAGCGCCAGGCGCGCGCGTGGCTGGCGCAGCTGGATGCCGAGCGCGAGGCGCGCGCCGCGGCGGCAACCCTCAACCGCCTGCTGTTCGCCCACCGCATCGCCACCGCCGACCCGCACGTGCGCGAGCTCTCCCCCGCACAGGCACTGGCGACCCGCGCGGGGTGGGGCGAAGGCGAGCAGGTCGCCTACGGGCAGTGGTCGCACGCGCGGGAACTGCGCTTCAGCGAGCATCGAACGCGGCGGCGCTCGGCGGCGCTGCGCCCGCAGGAGCGCTTCGCCGCGCTGCTGGGCGCGCGCGAAGCGCCGCTGCTGTGCGAGGAGCACGCGCTGCGCGCCCGCCTCGACCTCGACCAGGGCCGCCTCGCGCACGCCGCGCTCGAGCTCGAGCATGCGTACACCGCCGCACTGCAGGAGCTGCCGGCGGAGGACCGCCCCGACCTGGAGGCTCGGATCGCCGAGCTGGAGCAGCTGCACCCCGGCGTGCTCGCCGCTGCCCGCACCACCCTCGGCGCGCGCGAGCCGGCAACCCCGTCTGAATCCGAGGCGCAGGCGCTGCGCCACGCGCTCGCCCGCCTCGAAGCGACGCTGCGTGCCCGCACCGCGGCGGGGCTGGGCCAGGGATAGCAGTCGGGACTATCTACAAGCAAGGTGTGCAATTGCGGGCACAGGTCACACGAAGATTCAAGGGCTAACCAAATAAGACTAAGTCTCGTTCTTGTTTGGTTAGGGGTCAAAAAAGAAAGAACGAACCCCGCGCGGACAACGTAAAGTGAGGGCGCGATGGACCCCACCATCACAGCCCTTGGCACCTGGAGCGGCGGGCGCTTCATGCACTTCGGCGAGCCGCTGGAGGAGGAGCGGCTGAAGGCACTGCTGCGACCGGGCGCGGGGATCGACACGGTGATCACCGCGGACGTGTACGGAGAGGGCGCGGCCGACCGGCTGCTGGGCGAGGCGCTGCACGGGCTTGATCGCGACAGCTACTGCCTGGTGGGGGCGATCGGGCACGACTTCTACACCGGCGAGCGTGAGGGCGCGAAAGGCTTTCCGCGCTTCACCGACCCGCGGCTGCGCGGGGAGGACAGCTACGCGGCGTACATCCAGATGGCGACCGAGCGCAGCCTGGAGCGCATCGGCGTGGAGCGCTTCGACCTGCTGCTGCTGCACAACCCTGACCGCACCGGCTACACAAACGCCACGGTGTGGGACGGAATGCAGGCTGTTCGCGAGGCCGGTCTCACGCGGCTGCTGGGCGTGGCGCCGGGCCCCGCCAACGGGTTCACGCTCGATTTGATCGACTGCATCGAGCGCTTCGGCGGCGAGGCGATCGACTGGGCGATGATCATTTTCGGCCCGCTGGAGCCGTGGCCGGGGAAGCTGGTGCTCGACGCCGCGGCCGCGCACGAGGTAAGCCTGATCGCGCGCGTGGTGGACTACGGTGGGCTGTTCCACGACGACGTGCTGCCCGGCCACAGGTTTGCCCCCTACGACCACCGCAAGTTCCGCCCCGAGGGCTGGGTGGAGGAGGGGAGAGAGACGCTCGAATGGATGCGCCCCTACGCGGCCCGCCACGGCTTGAGCATGCTGCAGCTGGCGTGTCAGTGGGTCCTCGCGCACCCCCCCGTGCGCTGCGTGGCGCCCACCCTGATTCAGGAGGCAACAGGCGCTCGTGGGGGTGGTGGAGGGGGAGAAGAAGAAGAAGAAGGGGGAGAGCAAGGCTCGCGCTTTGCTCCCCGCCCGATCGAGGACAAGCGCGCGGAGCTGGCGGCGCTGACGGCATTGCGATCGATACCTGAGGCGAAACTTAGCGACGCCGAGGTCGCCGAGCTGCACGCGATCGGCGACAACACCGGCTGCATGGCGCTGAAGGGCGCCAACCCCAGCTATGAGGGCGAGCCACTCGCCGACCGCTGGCCGCTGACAGGCGAGCTGGCGGAGCTGGCCGAGCGCTGGGAGATCGCGCCGGAGCGCGATCTCCTGCCCACCATGTAGCCGACAGGGCTGGTTGAGCACCGAAAAAAACACATTCCGCAGACCCGCGAACCAGCTCCACCCGGTCGGCGTGGCCTAGGTTGTGCTCCCGGCGCCCATCCGCTACTCGCCAGTGAATTGCGGCGCGCGTTTGCCCAGGAAGGCGGCGATCCCCTCGCGCGCGTCAGCGCTCTGGAAGACCGTGGCGAAGCCGGCCTTCTCCGCCTCGATCCCCTCGTCGAGGTCCCCGGCGGCGGAGACCCGCTTGATCTGCTCCAGCGCCAGCGGCGCCTGACCGGCGAGCTTGCGCGCCCACGACAGCGCGGTGTCGAGCAGTTCGTGGTCGTCCACGACCGCGCTGGCGAGTCCGTACTCGTAGGCCTCCTCCGCCAGCATCGGATCGCCGACGAGGTTCATCTCCAGGGCCTTGCTCTGGCCCACCAGACGCGGCAGCCGCTGGGTGCCGCCGAAGCCGGGGATGATCCCGAGCTTGATCTCGGGTTGGCCGAACACGGCCGAGCGCGCGACGATCCGCAGGTCGCACGCCATCGCCAGCTCGCAGCCGCCGCCGAAGGCGAGGCCGTTGACGGCGGCGATCGTCGCGATCCGCTCGCTCCCAAGCTCGCGGAATAGCGCGTGGGCGCTATCGACCAGCTTGCGCCCGCCCGCCTCGTCCAGCTGCGTGAACGCCTTGATGTCGGCGCCGGCGCTGTAGAGGAAGGGGTTGGCGGAGGCGATCACGAGCGCGTGCACCGGCGGATCGGCGGCCTTGACGTGCTCCCACACCTTGGCGAGGTCCTCGATCACCGCCGGGGCGATCGCGTTCATCTGGCCGTTGGCAAGCCACGCGATCGCCACGGTCACGCCGCCGTCGGCGTCCGCTCCTGCGCCGCCGGCACCGGCGGTGGCCCCAGCGCCGAGGCGGATCGTCTGCAGCTTGACGACCTCGGTGGTCGGGGCCGAGTCATCGGCGTCGGGCTGCGGGTAGGCGTAGAAGCCCTGCCCGCGCTGCTGCCCGAGGCGACCCTGCGCGACCAGGCGGCGCAGGATCGTGGGCGGGGCGAAGCGCTCGCCGTGACTGTCGCTGAGGCCTTCCAAGCGTTCCAGCACGACGTCCAAGCCCGCGGCGTCGGCGGCCATGAACGGCGGCAGGGTCCCGCGCCGCGGGTCCATGCCGGCGCCGGCTATCATCCCGAAGTCGATGTCGCGGTGGGTGGCCACCCCCTCCTCGAGCAGCAGGCAGGCCTCGATGAACCCCTTCGAGCGCAGCAGTTCCGCGAGCTCCTCCGTGTCGGGCTCGACGTCGCCGGGGAGGTTGGGCTGGCCCTGCGGGTCGTAGCAGCCGTCGCCGCCGGTCTTGGCGCCGAGCTTGCCTTCGGCGACGAGCTTCTGCATCCCCTTGGAGATGTAGAAGCGCTCTTCGCCGTAGGACTCGGCGAGGTGTTCGGCGACGTGCAGCACCGTGTCGAGGCCGAGCAGGCCGGTGAGCAGGTAGGGGCCGAGCGGCAGGCCGCCGCCCTGCGCGAGGCCCTCGTCGATCAGCTTGATCGAGAGCCCCTTGGACTCCTGCTCGCGCCAGATCTCCGAGATGCTGGAGTTGAGGATGCGGTTGACGACGAAGCCGGGCGCCTCGGCGCAGACGATCGGCTGCTTGCGGATCGCCTGGGCAAAGGTGACCGCGGAGGTGAGGGTCTCCTGGGAGGTCTCATCCCCTTCGATCACCTCGATCAACGGCAGCACGGAGGCGGGGTAGAAGTAGTGGAAGCCGACGACCTTGTCGGGCCGCAGCGTGGCTTCGCCGATCTCGGTGATCGACAGCGAGGAGGTGTTGGAGGCGAGGATCGCGTGCCCGGGCGTGGCCGCGTCGAGCTCGGCGAACACCACGTGCTTGATCTCCATCCGCTCGGGCACCGCCTCGATCACGAAGTCCACGTCGCCGAAGCTCGCGTAGGAGGTCGCGCCCTCGATGCGCCCGACGATCTCCGCGATCTGCGCGTCCCCCTGCTCGGCGGTGAGCTTGCCGCGCTCCACGAGTTTGCCGACCTGCCCCGCGGTGACATTGCGCGCCTCGTCGATGCCGGCCTGCACGAGCTCCTCGGAGATGTCCTTGAGCACGACCGGGAAGCCGGCGGCGGCGATCGTCTGCGCGATCTGTCCCCCCATCGTCCCCGCGCCTACAACCGCTGCCTTGAACACGAACATGCCGGCCTCCTCGTCTTTCCCGCTCAGGATCGCTGTCTCGTCTGATTCCGCGCGGGAGCCTACTAGCGGGGCGTACGCCGCAGCGCATCGAACGGCCGGCCCGCGGGTTTCCACAGCGCATCGACCGCCCCGCCCGCGGGTTTCGCATATTGGGGGACGGGGCAGATACGGGGCGGATCTATACGAAAGGTGTGTGCACGATGAGCAAAGACAGAACGCGCTCCGCGCTCGGAGCGATCATCGCGGGGCTGGCATTGCTGGCGTTGCCGTCAGCCGCCTCGGCCCTTGCTCCACCCGGTGTCTCCACCGGCGCCGCGTCCGGCGTGAGCTACGGCTCGGCCACGCTCACGGGACTGGTCAACCCGCACGGAAGCAACACCTCCTATTACTTCCAGTACGGGCCCACCAGGGCCTACGGCGCGCAGACCGCGCTCGCCGACGCCGGCGCCGGGACCGCCACCGTGAAAGTTGCCGTGCCGGTGGGCGGGCTGCAGCCGATCACCACCTACGACTACCGCCTGATCGCGGTCAACTCCGGCGGCGCGGCCACCGGCGCCGACCGGGCCTTCAAAACCGCGAAGGTGCCGCTCTCGCTGGCGATCACAGCCGGCCCCAACCCGACGATCTTCGGGGGAACGCTCGTGATCCAGGGCACCCTCTCGGGCACCGGCAACGGGAACGTGCCGGTGACGCTGCAGAGCAACCCCTTCCCCTACACGCAGGGGTTCCTGAACACCGGCAACCCCGAGCTGACGAGCGCCACCGGCGGCTTCTCGTTCCCGTTCGTGGGCCTCACAACGGCGACGCAGTTCCGCGTGGTCACGACCACCACCAAACCGGTCGTCGCCAGCCCGGTCGCGATCGAGGGCGTGGCGGTGAAGGTCGAAGCCCACGTGGCCGGCACGCGCAGGCGCCACCACGCGCGCATCTACGGCACCGTGACCCCGGCGATCGACGGCATGGAAGTCGGCATCATGCGCGTGGTCGGCGGCCACGAAGTGCTGGTGGCGGGCACCGTCCTGCTGCACCACAATGCCACCAGCTCGCGCTTCAGCCGCGTGATCCGCGTCAAGCGGCACGGGCTGTACCGCGTGTTCGTGAAGGTCACCAACGGGGCGCAGAGCTCAAACTACAGCGTGCCGCTGTTCATCCGCTAAGCGGCGACTGTCTCAGCGGCCTCGATCCGTCGCGGCAGCAGCGTCTCGCGGGCGATCACCAGGCGCTGGATCTGCGAGGTGCCCTCGTACAGCTGCATGATCTTCGCGTCGCGGAACAGCTTCTCCACGGGGTAGTCCTTGATGACGCTGCACCCGCCGTAGATCTGCACGGCGTCGGTGGCGACTTTCATCGCGGTGTCCGCGGCGAAACGCTTGGCGTGCGAGGAGACGAGCGTGTTGCGTTCGCCGTTGTCGAGCATCGCCGCCGACTTCCACGTCAACAGGCGTGCCGCCTCGACGTCGGTGGCCATGTCGGCGATCATGAACTGCACGCCCTGGTGCATCGCGATCGGCACGCCGAACTGGATGCGTTCCTTGGAGTACTCGGTGGCAAACTCGAACGCCGCTCGCGCGATCCCGGTCGCCATCGCCGCCACGCCGGGGCGGGTGCGGTCGAGCGTCATCATCGCGAGCTTGAAGCCGTGGTTCTCCTCGCCGAGCAGGTTCTCGGCGGGGACCTCGACGTCGTTGAAGGAGATCGTCG
>CAYNGQ010000041.1:0-2793 GCA_964396735.1 uncultured Solirubrobacteraceae bacterium
CGTCGGGACCAGCGAAGCCGAGACGGTGGCGCGCCGCTACTTCGAGGCGATCAACGCCCACGACCTCGAGGGGGCCGTGGCGCTGTGGGCGGTGGGCGGGCGCGAGAACGTGCGCGGGCAGGTGGACGTGACCGCTCCGGAGGGGGTGCGCGCGTTCGTCGGCGACATGCTCGGAGCGATACCCGACCTGCGCTGGGAGATCGTGGACACCATCACCGAGGGCGAGCGCTGCGCGGTGCAGTGGCGCCTGATCGGCACTTTCGCCGGCCCCGGCACCTTCAGCGGGCTGGCCCCCACCGGCCACCCGCTCGTGCTCGAAGGGGTCGACGTGCTCACCGTCCGCGACGGGCTGATCCAGGTCAACGACGCCTTCACCGACACGATGACGGTGCCGCGCCAGATCGGGATGATGCCGCCGCTGGGTTCGACGGGTGAGCAGCGGCTGCTGGGGGCGTTCAACGTCAAAACCCACCTCACCGAGCGGATGCTCCCCGAGCCGGAGCTGGTCGCCGAGGGCGTGTGGGTGGTGCAGGGCCAGCCGGGCCGCTGCAACGTCTACCTGATCGAGGA
This sequence comes from uncultured Solirubrobacteraceae bacterium, assembly GCA_964396735.1. GTDB lineage: Bacteria > Actinomycetota > Thermoleophilia > Solirubrobacterales > Solirubrobacteraceae > Palsa-744. The sequence goes on from CAYNGQ010000041.1 coordinate 571, forward strand.
CGAAGGCGGCGTCACGCTGTTCGACGCCGGCGCGCGCACGATGGTGCGCGCGGTCGCCGCGGGCGGCGTGAAGCTCGGCGGCATCCGCCGCGTGGTGCTCGGCCACGGCCACACCGACCACCGCGGCACCGCGCCCGCGCTGGGGGCGCCCGTGTACTGCCACCCCAACGAGGTGCAGGACGTCGAAGGCAGCGGCGGCTTTCGCTACTGGCCGGAGGGCCTCGTCGGCCTGCCGACCCCCCAGCGCCAGATCCACCGTGTGCTGCACCGCCTCGCGTGGGACGGCGGCCCGGTGAAGGTGGCGGGCACGCTCCAGGAGGGCGACGAGGTGGCAGGCTTCAAGGTGATCGACCTCCCCGGCAACGCCCCCGGCCTGATCGGGCTGTGGCGCGAATCCGATCGCCTCGCGCTGGTCAGCGACACCTTCTACACCATGGACATGTGGGGACGCCACAGCGAGCCCAAAGTGCCCGAGTCCACCTACAACTACGACACCGAGCAGGCGCGCGCCAGCATTCGCAAGCTGGCCGACCTGGAGCCCGCCGTGGCGTGGGCCGGCCACGCCAAGCCGGCGACGGGCGACGTGCGCGGGCAGCTGGAACGGGCGGCCAACGCCTCGTGAGGGGGCCCCAACCCGCCGCCCGCCCATGGCGTGGGGATACCCTTCGGCGGTGGCGAAACGTAAGCCCAAGCAGCAGCCGCAGCGGCTGAAAGCCCCGAGCAGCGACTACACCGACGCGGACGGCAACGTGCTGACGCTGCGCGGCGCGATGACGCCCGCCACGCGGGTCAAGTACGCCGAAACCCTGGCGGGCGAGCACGCGCGGGCGGCGAGCACGCGCGAGGACACCTGGCAGCGGGCGGTGGAGCTGCTGTTCGAGCGCCTCGCGGTGCGCTGGGCGATCGCGGGCGCGCCGATCGAGCGCCAGCGGGAGCTGCTCGAGCGCTTCCGGGTGGCCAGCCCCGAAGAGCGCGCGTGGGTGCGCGAGGCGCTGCGCGAGCACTGCGCGGAGAACTTTCCCGACGTGAAAGCCCCGTAGAGCCCCGCCTGGCCGCTACCGTGCGTGCCGATGCGCCGCACGAAGATCGTCGCCACCATCGGCCCCGCCTCGCGCGAGCCGGAGACCCTGCTGCGGATGGTCAACGCCGGGATGGACGTGGCGCGGCTGAACTACTCCCACGGGACGCTGGAGGAGCACGCGGAGACCGTGCGGCGCGTGCGCAACGCGGCAGGCCGGGCGGGGCGGCCGGTGGCGATCCTGCAGGACCTGCCCGGCCCGAAGCTCCGCATCGGCCCGCTGCGCGAGGACGTGGTGGAGCTGAAGCCGGGCGAGCGCGTCACCTTCTCCTGCGGCGGAGAAGACGGCGAAGGGGACGCGCGCCACATGTCGATCTCCTGGCCGGGCCTCGCCGACGCGCTGGCGCCGGAGGAGGTGATCTACCTCGCCGACGGCTCGGTGAGGCTGCGCGTGGTGGAGGTGCGCGCGGGCGCCCACGAGGTCGAGGCGGAGATCGAGGTGGGCGGCGCGGTGGCCTCGCGCCAGGGCCTCAACATCCCCGGCCCCGTAGACCTGCTGCCGGCGGTGCCCAAGGAGGACCTCGAGCTGCTGCGCCACGGGGAGTCGATCGGGGTGGACATGGTCGCACTGTCGTTCGTGCGCCGCCCGGAGGACATCGAGCAGGTGCGTGAGCACACGCGGCTGCCGCTGATCGCGAAGATGGAGAAGCCCCAGGCGGTGGAGCGCGCGGAGGAGATCCTGCGCGCGGCGGACTGCGTGATGGTGGCGCGCGGGGACCTCGGGATCGAGCTGCCGATCGAGCGGGTGCCGATCGTGCAGAAGGAGCTGCTGCGCCTCGCGGGGTGGCTCGCGCGGCCCTCGATCACCGCGACGCAGATGCTCGACTCGATGGTGACCTCCTCGCGCCCCACACGCGCGGAGGTGGCGGACGTGGCGAACGCGATCCTCGACGGCACCGACGCGGTGATGCTCTCCCAGGAGACCGCGATCGGCGCCTACCCGGTGGAGGCGATCGCGATGATGGCGGCGGTCGCCGAACAGGCGGAGGCGGTCGCTCCGTACGAGGTGTGGAACGCCTCGCGGGTGCGGCGCACCGAAGCGGACCCCGCGTACACGCTCGCGCACAGCCTCTGCATCGCGGTGCGCGAGCTGGGCCTCGCCGCGCTGGTGGTCCCCACCCTCTCGGGCCGCTCCGCGCGCCTGG
>CAYNGQ010000042.1:0-2540 GCA_964396735.1 uncultured Solirubrobacteraceae bacterium
TGCTGGTGGTCGACGACGACGTCGTGTTGCCCCACCACTTCCTCGATCGCCTGCTGTTCCTCGCCGAGCGCTTCGACTTCCAGCTGGCCCAACCGGCGCACCGCGCGCGCTCGCACGCCGCCTGGCGCGTCACCCGCCGCCGCGCGGGAGTCGTGGCCCGCCAGACGCCGTTCGTCGAGATCGGTCCCGTCACCGCCTTCGCCCGCGCCACGTTTCCGGCGCTGCTGCCGTTCCCCGACGTGCGCATGGGCTGGGGCCTCGACATGCACTGGGCGGCGCTCGCGCGCGAGCACGGCTGGCGCTGCGGTGTGCTCGACGCCGTCGCGATCCGCCACTCCGTCGCGCCCGCCGGCGCGTCCTATTCGCGCGCCGCCGCCGTCGCCGAGGCGCGTTCGCTGCTCGCCGAGCGGCCCCACCTGACGGCGGCCGAAGCCCAAACCACACTCCTCACCCACCGACGCTGGTGAAGGTCGCCGTCGTAGCGGAGTTCTACCCCCGCCAAAGCGATCCCGTGCTGGGGGTGTGGGCGCACCGTCAGGCGCTCGCCGCGCAGGCCGCGGGGGCGGAGGTGCACGTGCTCGTGCTGCATCGCGTCGTGCCACCGCGCGCCTCCCTACATGCGGGGGCCGGTGGACTGCGAACAAGCCGGACCGATGGGCTCGAGGGAGAGACAGGTGAGGTCGGGGAAGCTCGAGCGGGCGGGCTCGGGCAAGGCGCACGCGCACTCGGCGGCCTGCTGCGCGAGCCTCGGCATCAGGTCCGCGACGGCTTGCCCGTCTCCTACATCCCCTACGTCTCCCCCCCACGGTGGCGTTCCTACCCGTCGTGGGGCGCGTGGGCGGCGCCCGCGCTGGGGGTCGCGCTGCGCCGCCTGCGCCGCCGCACCGGCTTCGAGCTGATCCACGCCCACAACGCCGTCCCCGCCGGGGATGCCGTGCGACGGGCCGGCCTCGACCTGCCGCTCGTCGTCTCCGTGCACGGGGGGGATGTGCTCTACACCGCCCCCCGCTCCCCCGCCGGCCGAGCGGCGGTGGCGCGCGGGCTCGGCGCCGCCCAGCTGGTGCTCGCCAACAGCCGCGGCATCGCCGAGCTCGCCCGCGCGGACGGGGCGCAAGCGGTGCGCGTGGTGCATCTCGGCGCCGATCCACCGAGCACCGGGCTCACACGGGACGCCGAACCCGCGTTGGTGACCGTCGGCCATCTCGTCGCCCGCAAGCGCCACGCCGACGTGCTGCGCGCGCTCGCCGTACTGCGCGACCGCTACCCCACGCTGCGCTATGTGATCGTCGGCGACGGCCCCGAGCGCGTAGCCCTCGAAGGGCTCGCCGCGCGCCTCGGGATTCGCGAGCGGGTGCAGTTCTGCGGGCAGCTCCCTCCCGCCGAGGCGATCGAGCGCGCCCGGCGCTGCACGCTGTTCGTGATGCCCTCCACCGAGGAGGCCTTCGGCGTGGCCTACATCGAGGCGATGGCCGGCGGCCTGCCCGCGATCGGCTGCCGCGGCGAGCCGGGTCCGGAGGAGATCGCCGCCGCCGGCGACGGCTTCATGCTGGTCCCCCCGGGCGACATCGAGCGCCTCACGCAGCGGATCGACGAGCTGCTCTCCGATCCGCAGCGACTGCGCGAGGCCGGCCGCCGCGCGCGGGCCACCGTCGCCGCCCACTTCACCTGGGAGCGCTGCGGCGAGCAGACCGTCGCCGCGTATGAGCACGTCTTGCGATGAGGTCCCGCGGGAGCGCGCACGCACGATGACCAACCGGGCGAGCGATCGGAGATCGGCCAGCAAGCCCGTGCTGTTCGTCACCGGGCACGCCCCCTTCGACCGGGTGGGCGCCTTCGCCCGGCTGCACGAGCTGGAGGGGGTCGAATTCGCCCTTTTTGGGGGCCCTGCGCAACACGGTGGCGTTGCCGGCGAGCGTCGACAGGTTGCCGGCAACGGGTCGGTCGACGAGCATCGACCGACTGCCGGCAATGGAGCGCCCGGCGACGGCGAGGAGACGCTCCCCTTTCCCTACCGACACCTCCACCAGCACCAACTCGCCGCGCTCGCCGCCTCCGGGCGCCACCGCGCGGTGGTTCTCTCCACGGGGGGCCGCGTCGCGCTGCCGGCCGCCTGGGCGGGCGCGCGCCGCGCGGGAGTGCCAGTGATCCTCTGGAGCGCCCTGTGGGCCCACCCCCGCACCGCCGCGCACGCGTTCAGCTACCTCGCGCTGCGGCGTCTCTACCGCTCCGCGGAGGCGGTCGTCGTCTATGGGCCGCACGTCGAGGCGTACGTGCGGGCGCGGGGCGCGCACAACGTGCACATCGCGCCGCAATCGGTGGACAACGAGTTTTGGTCCCACTCGCTCACAACTCCCGATGCGAGCACCACCAACCCCCTGGGGGGGGCGTCGGCCTCGATGACCCCAAGCTGGCCAGCGACCTCTGCGACCCCGGGGTGGCCATCGGAGACAGCCGTGAAGTTTCTGTTTGCGGGGCGTCCCGTGCGGGAAAAGGGACTCGGGGTGCTAATTGAGGCTTGGTCCGATTCCGGTCTCCAGGCG
>CAYNGQ010000043.1:0-3479 GCA_964396735.1 uncultured Solirubrobacteraceae bacterium
TCTGCTTGGGCATCGCCTCGATCGTGCGCATGTTGTGCAGCCGGTCGGCGAGCTTGATCAGGATCACCCGCACGTCGGTGGCCATCGCCACCATCATCTTGCGGTAGTTCTCCGCCTGCGCCTCGTCGCGCGAGTGGAACGTGATGCCGGTCAGCTTCGTGACGCCATCCACGATGCCTGCGACCTCGGCGCCGAAGCGCTCGTGCACCTCCTCGATCGAGGCCGAGGTGTCCTCCACGGTGTCGTGCAGCAGCGCCGCGCACAGCGTCTCGGTGTCCAGGCGCATCCCCGCGCAGATGCGCGCTACGCCCACGGGGTGCACGATGAAGTCCTCGCCGGACTTGCGCCGCTGCGCGGCGTGGTGCTCGCAGGCGAACACGAACGCCTCTTCCACGCGCTTGCGGTCGATCTGGATTGTCGTGTCGGCGGCGTGCTCGGAGACGATCGCGAACAGGTCGCCGAGCAGGCGGCGCTCGAACTCGTTGAGCTGCCCGGCGGTTCCGGGCGATCGCTCTGGCTCCTTTGCGGGGCTCTCCTGCACCTGGTGTGTCTGCTCTGTCGCCATTCCTTTAAGGGTAGGGCCTTTCGGGCTGGGGTCGTGTGACCAATCCCAAATCGCGCGGCGTCAGGCGAAGAGCACCAACTCCCCCTCCTCCTCGGGGGCGGTTTGGGCGAGCACCGGCAGCTCGGTCGCTCGCGCATGGCGCAGCACCAGGCGCGGCTCGCTCACGCCGCGCCACTCGTTGACCTCCAGGGCGAAGGTCGCATCGGCGGGGACACCGTCGCGCACAGGCAGGCTGGTGCCGGCGCCGAACGCGACCGCGCGGGCGCGCGCGCCGTCGGCGAGCACCGTGAAGCGCACGTGCCTGCCTTCCCCCATCGGCCGGCGCTCGGCGAAGCACGCGCCCTGCACCAGCAGCGACACCGCCGGATTGGCACAGCCGAACGGCGCCAGCGCCCGCAGCTCTTCGGCGAGCGCCATGCCCAGCTCGTCGCCGCGCACGACCGCATCCACGCGCTCGCTGCGCACCAGCTGCTCCGCGCTCAGCACGCGCTCGGCGTGGGTGGCGAACGCCGCGGCGAACGCCTCCAGGCGCTCGCGCTCGATCTCCAGGCCCGCCGCCGCGCGGTGGCCGCCGTGGCGCGCCAGGTGCCCCGCGCATGCGTCGAGCCCCCCCAGCAGGTCGAAGCCCGCGATGCTGCGCCCCGACCCCCGCCCCGTCGCGCCATCGAGCGCCACCAGCACGAACGGCCGGTGGTGGCGCTCGGCCAGGCGCGAGGCGACGATCCCGATCACCCCGGGATGCCAGTCCTCGCCGGCGAGCACGTACGCGGCGCGCTCGCCCAGCGCCGCCACCTGACGCTCGGCGTCGAACAGGATGCGCGTCTCGGTGTGCTTGCGCTCCTGGTTGGCTCGGTCGAGCTCGGCCGCGATCTCCCGCGCGCGCGCGGGGTCCTCGGTGAGGACCAACTCGAGGCCGGCGTCGGCACGGTGCATCCGCCCCACCGCGTTCAGTCGCGGCGCCAGCGCGAACGCCACGGTGCGCTCGTCCAATGGGTGGGTGGGATCGGATGATATGCGTGCCACCGCCAGCAGTGCGCGCAGGCCCGGCTTGGCGGTCGCCGCCAGCGCCCGCAGGCCGTGGCGCACCAGCGCCCGGTTCTCACCCAGCAGCGCCACCACGTCGGCGATCGTCGCGAGCGCCACGAGGTCGAGGTCGTGGTGTGGGCGATAGGGGGTCCCCCCGCCCGCCGACATCGAACGGCCGAAGACGGGGGACGCCTTCGCATCCCCGCTTCGGCCGAAGCCGGGAGACACTCGCCTCAGGCGAGAATCCCCGTTTCGGCCAGCAGCCTCCCACAGGCCGAGCGCCAGCTTGTACGCCACGGCGGTCGCGCACAGGTCAGGGCAGGGGTAGCCGCACACGACAGGGTGCACGATCGGCGCCCGCGGCACTACGCCGTCGGCGCGCGGCGAGTGGTGGTCGCTGACGACCACCTCGATCCCCAGCGCCCGCGCGAGGTCCACCTCCTCGACCGCCGTGATGCCACAGTCCGCGGTGATCAGCAGGCGCGTGCCGCGCACCGCCAGGCGCCTGATCGTGTGCGCGTTCAGCCCATACCCGTCGCTGGCACGGTCGGGTAGATACCAGTCCACGTCGGCTCCCAGCGCGCGCAGCACGCGCACCAGCACCGCAGTGGAGCAGATCCCGTCGACGTCGTAATCGCCGTGCACCGTGACCCGCACCCCGGCGCGCACCTGCGCGAGGATCGTGCTGAGCGCCTCGTCGATCCCCTCGAACGCGGCGGGAGGATGATCCTCATCGGCCGCCAGGAACGCCCGCGCCCGCTCAGGGTCGGCCAGCCCACGGCGCACCAACACCTGCGCAACCGCCCCACTTAACCCCAACTGCCGTTCGAGCGCCTGCACCTGGGGTTGCGGGCACGGGGTGATCTCGAAGCGGCTGCTTGGCACCATCCCCGCCCACCCTACGGGTGGGTCTGGACGGAACCAGCGAGGGGATGGAGCTACCGCGGGGGAACCGTGACCGGCGGGCGCAGCCCTTCGCGGCGGATGCCCTCCAGGTAGACAGCGGCCATGCCGATCAACGAGCCCGGCACCGCGAACAGCACAACCGCGATGTCGGTCTGCTTTTTCCCGGGGATCGCGAGGCCGGAGACTTTGATGCTGTAGATCAACGTGCTGATCACGACCGCGCCGATCAGCGAGCCGATCAGCGCGCCGACGATCCCGCCCCAGAAGCGGTCGGGCAGCCAGATCGTGAAGTGCCAGATCGCGAGGCCCATCATCACCCAGCCGAGCATTCCCATCAGCGCGCCCTCCCATGACGTTTGTTGCGCGGCCGTTTCGGGCGTTTGGGCTGTTCCTTGAGCACCAGGTCCTCGGGGGTGAGATCGGCCGCGGGATCCTGCGGCGCCTCGGCCTCCTCCGGCGCGGGCGTCGGCGGTGGAGCCGAGGGGGCTTTGGGGGTACGCGTCCTGGCAGGCATCGTGCCCGTGCCAGTGGCGGCGGGCCCTGTGAGATTCGATGTCCGCCCGCCCCGTCCGCGGCGGCCGTTGCCGCGGACGCCTGCTGCCGCAGCTCCGCGTCCACCGCGCGGGCCAGTGGGAGCCCCATCCTCCCGCTCGATGTCCAAATCGCGCACCATCTCCTCGAACTCCTCCTGGGAGACCTGCTCGCCCGGCTCCTCCGCTGCCACCAGCAGGCCACCCTTGCGCTGGCGGCGGCGCTGTTTGGCGGGCTCCACGTCGATCGGCGAGCCGTCGAGCGCAGTGGCATACGGGGGCACGGCGCCGAAGTCGCGCACCAGACGCGCACGGCGGTTGCGGTAGGAGCCCTCGCGTTCCTTCCAGTGGGTGAGCACCGGCGAGGCGATGAAGATCGAGGAGTAGGCGCCGGAGGCGATCCCCACCATCAGCGCGAACGCGAAGTCCTTCAGCGTTTCCCCGCCGAACAG
>CAYNGQ010000044.1:0-2260 GCA_964396735.1 uncultured Solirubrobacteraceae bacterium
TGCTACGTCGGCCAGGAGACCGTGGCGCGGCTGTACTACCGGGGCAAGCCCAACCGCCACCTGCGCGGGCTGCGATTTTTGGAGCCCCGCGGTCCCGCCCCCCCGGTATCCGGCGAGGAGCTGCGGCTGGGGGACCGCCCCGTGGGGCATTTGAGCAGCGTCGTCCAGTCCCCGCGGCTCGGCACGATCGCCCTGGCGCTGGTGCGCCGCGAGGCCTCCCCCGGCGACACGCTCGCCGTCGGCGAGCACGGCGCCACCGCGGAGCTGGTCGAGCTGCCCTTCGCGCCCTAAGCCGCGGCGCCCTTACGAGGCGCTGGACTGCCCGTCGCCCGGCCGGCGCTCGTGCAGATGCTTGCGGATCGCCGCCCTCAGCACCTTCAGCGCATCGGGGCGCGGCGGGGTGTCGAAGGTGCTGGTGGTGTTGGGGCCCCGCAGGTTGACTTTCGTGCGCTCCAACCTGCGGCGCGGATCCTCGAAGGGATTGCGTTCAGTCATCGCCATTGTCTTCGGTCGGAACTCCCGATTCCTGAGTGTACGCCTGCCACTGCTCATTCAGAAGGTCGACGAGCTGGCTGGCGAGCAGCGGCGAGAAGGAGACGCGCGAGACGACGATCCCCTGCTGCCCCTGGGGCCCGATCCGCAGGAAGTCGAGCGTGAACTCGTGCGGCGTGCGCGCAATCGACGCGGCGTTGGCCCATTTGCCCGCGAACTCCTCCGGGGGCATGATGATGTTGGGCCCCTGCTGGGACTCCTCCGGAGAATTCGGCTCATCCACAGGTGCAGCGTAGCGCGACGTCGCAGGCCACGGAGGGCCTGCGCCCGGGCGTGTGGAGCCCCCAACCACCCGCGCGGATGATCCCAAATGACCCGCCTACGTCCCTCCCCGGCCCGCGGATGTAGGATTCGTCTTCGTCCCGTTCCCGACATGCGAGGTTGGAAGATCCCGTGGCAATCGACTTGCAGCAAATCTCCGAGGTGGACACCGAGCCGGGCGAGCTGCCCAAGACGATGGCCGCGTGGGTGATCCGCCAGGAGCGCGAGGGCGAACCGAAGGACGCCTTCCAGCTCGAGGAGATCGAGGTGCCCGAGCCGGGCGCGTTCGAGGTGATCGTGCGCGTGATGGCCGCGGGCGTCAACTACAACAACGTGTGGGCCGCGCTCGGCAAGCCGGTGGGGGTGTGGCGCTACGGCGACCACCCGGAGTTCGGCCACCACATCGGCGGCAGCGACGCGTCGGGCGTCGTCTGGAAGGTCGGCCCCGGCGTGACCCGCTGGAAGCCCGGCGACGAGGTCGTGGTGCACTGCAACCAGGCCTCCTACGAGGACCCCGAGGTCCACGGCCTCGACCCGATGGCCGCTCCCTCGCAGAAGATCTGGGGCTATGAGACGACCTGGGGCTCGTTTGCGCAGTTCACCAAAGTGCAGGCCCAGCAGCTGCTGCCCAAGCCCGCCGCGCTCACCTGGGAGGAGGCCGCCTCCTACGGGCTCGTGTACTTCACCGCCTACCGCATGCTGATCACCCGCTGCAACCTGCAGGCCGGCCAGAAGGTGCTGATCTGGGGGGCGGCCGGGGGCCTCGGCGTGTTCGCCACGCAGCTGTGCGCCGCCGCCGGCGCGCACAGCGTCGGGGTCGTCTCCTCCGCGGAGAAGGGCGCTCTGGTGAAGCGCTTGGGCGCCGTGGACTTCATCGATCGGGCGGAGTTCGCGGGGATGATGCGCAAAGGCGGCGAGAGCCCCGAGGAGGAGAAGGCCCGCTTCGGCGTCTCGCGCGAATTCGCCAAGCGCGTCAAGGGGATCCTCGGCGATGCGCCCGACATCGTTTTCGAGCATGTCGGCCAGGCGACGTTCCCGACCTCGGTGTTCACCGTCAAGACGTTCGGCAAGGTCGTGATCTGCGCCGGCACCACCGGCTTCAACCTCGACTTCGACGTGCGCTACCTGTGGATGAAGCAGAAGGAGATCCTCGGCTCCCACTTCGCCAACGCCTACGAGTGCACCAAGGCCAACGAGCTGATCGAGAACGGCCAGATCCGCCCCGTGCTGTGGCGCACGCTCGGCTTCGACGGCATCGCCGAAGCGCACCAGCTGATGCTCGAAAACAAGCACCTCGGGAAGATCTCGATCCTCGTCGGCGCGACCGAGGAGGGCCAGGGCAAGACCGCCGAGGGCCCCGGTGCGATCCACGCCGAGGTCGGTGCCTGAGATGGCCGGCACGGTGATCATCCCCTGGTACGCGACGGGCTTCCGCGGCGCCGACTTC
>CAYNGQ010000045.1:0-8554 GCA_964396735.1 uncultured Solirubrobacteraceae bacterium
GCGTCGGCGACCTGCCCACGTCCAAGCCGCTGCGCGGGTGGCTGGCGGGCATGTGCGACGTTCCGCAGGCGGCGATCGACCAGGAGGGCCAGTGGCAGGATCCCGACGCGGCGCTGTGCCGGCGCTTCGCGCTGGAGCCCGCCGCGGCGTTGCGTGCGTTGGCGCAGGACCCGCCCGTACCCGACCCGGAATGGCTCGAGAGCTGGCGCAGCGCCGACGAGCGCGCCGCCGAGGCGCTGCTCGGGGTGCTGGGCGCGGGCGGCCTCAGCGAGCCCACCGTGGCCGCCGAGCTCGGCGTGCTGCTGCCCGAGCGGGCGACGCTGTGGGTCGCCTCCTCGATGCCGGTGCGCGACATCGAGAGCTTCTGGCCGGTGCGCGCCGACCCCCCCCGGGTGCTGTGCAACCGCGGCGCCAACGGCATCGACGGCACCGTCTCGAGCGCCTTCGGCGCCGCCGCCGCCAGCCTCGGCCCGACGGTGCTGTTGATCGGCGACGTGGCGCTCGCGCACGACATCGGCGGCCTGCTCGCCGCACGGCGCCTGGAGCTCGATCTGACGGTCGTGCTGATCGACAACGGTGGCGGCGGCATCTTCGACTTCCTGCCCGTGGCAGCAACCCAGGAGGAGCTATACACTCGCCACATCGCCACCCCCACCGGGCTTGATTTCGCACATGCGGCGCGGCTGTACGGGTTCGAGCACGAGACCGTCACCGACGTGCTCGCCTTCCGCGCGGCGCTGGAGCGTGCATTCACCGAGCGCCCACGCCGCGCCGGGATCATCGAAGTGCGCACCGACCGCGCGGCGAACGTGGCGCTGCACCGCCGCGCGTGGGAGGCCGTCGCCGGCGTCCTGGACGGGGGAGCCTGAGCTCCACACGGAGCTCGAGGACGCCTCATGCTCGCCTACCTCCTATGGCACCGCCCGGCGGACGGGATCGAGCCCGAGACCTACGAGCACGCCGGCGAGCGCTTTCACCGCTCGCTGCACCATGCCCCGCCGGCCGGCTTCCGCGGCTCGGCGGTGCTGCGTCTCGCGGAGTGCCCGTGGCTGTCCTGCGCGCAGGACAGCACGTCCGCGGTCGCCTACGAGGATTGGTATCTGCTCGATGACTTCACTGCCCTCGGCGTGCTGAACGAGGCGGCGGTGGCATACGGGCACCGCAGCGCGCACGACGCCGTCGCCCGGCGCTTCGGCTCCGGCGCGGGCGGGCTGTACGGCCTGCTGGAGGGCCACGCCGACCTCGCCGATGCACCACGCGCAGTGTGGGTCTCCCGCCCGCCGGGGGAGCCGCGCGGCGAGCTGGCGCAGCTGCTCGCGGACGGCATCGACCCAGCGCACGCCAGCCTGTGGCGCCGCGCGCTCGTGTTGGGCCCGGCTCCCGAGTACTGCCTGCTCGCGCCGGAGACCCCGAAGGGCGTCTCCCCCATGCGCCTGCCGAGCGGTTGGCGAGTTACGGTCTGCGAGCGCGAACTGATCTGGCTTGGTTGACCTCGCCCCCGAGCCGCGCTCACCGTGCCATAGAGCTACAGCCCACCCTTCGGCCCATGACTCAAACTGCATTCGTTCTTAGAACAGGTTTTCAATGATGTTGTAGTTGTAAACATACATGGTCACCGTACCAAAATGGTAAGTCGCCACAGCCCGACCGAGTGTCGCGGGTGGGCCCCAAGCAAGGAGGCTCGAGTCGGTCAGCAGAAATGTCCTATGCGGTGGTGTATGGTTGTACCAAGCTTCCATATAGCCATTTGGCCCTGGGCATAGCCCCTGGCTGCCTGCACAACCCACGATTGGCGCAACCAGAACCCTGAAATTCGAGCGCCAGGTAATCGCCGCCGCATCCCAATAGAGGCCATAGCCGTCGGTGGCGTGCATCCTTTCCGCGACCCGAGCGACGTCTTCCGCAACCTCCGGCGACGGCCCACGAGCCGACGGTGGCGCCTTGATGCTGTTGCTATGGCCAAGTGCGATCATAGAGCCCAGTAGGAACACCAGTGTGCCGGCAGCCACGACTGCGCGTATCGCAACGCTGCGACGAGCGAGCAGCGGCAACATCGCCGCGACTGCGTAAATGAGCCCCACCAAATAGCCCAGGTCCTCCGGGGTATAGGGGAAGATTGGCGCAGAGCTGAAAACGAAACCAACGGAGAGACACACAACGCTGGCTGTCCAGAAAATTACGTAGACATTCAGCTGCTCATCCACCGCCTCCTGATCGGATCGCCGGCTGCTGATATGCCGCCACGCGAATCGCGGGATGAGAAGGACCGTTCCCACACTCAAAGCCGCACAGATGAGCGCGATCACAGTTGTGAACTTGATCGCTTCGCCAAAGAAATTCCCGTTCCCAAGCATCGCGACCGATTGCCACCACACCTTGACGTTCGTGGAGATAGCTTCAAGGACTGCAAATTTGACTTCATACCCATTCGTGGTGACTCCCTCCGAGCGCATGATCGACGTCGTCACCACCGCGCCAACACCGGTCGCAGCCGCCGCCGCCAACGTGAACCACATCGCCCTCGCCGCCAGGGCGGTCCGAGTCATCACCCACGTTCCGACGCCCGCCAACACCAGCGGCGCAAGCCCACCCGTGATGAGCTCCTTGTCGGTGGCGACGCTGATCCCCACGACCACACCGACGCACAGCGTCAGGATCGTCAGTGGCAACCAGCCAATCGACATCTTACGATCCGTCAGCAGCACCAGGAAGGCACCAAGCACCGCCAACGAGTACCACGTTGGGGTGTGATCGGTGAGCCAGAACATCAGTTCCAGGAGAGTCGGACCCGCGCACAACAGGATCACCGCGGTCAGCGCTGCCCCCCAGCGTCCTGCCACGCGCAGCGCCGCCCACGACATCAGCGCGATCGACAGGAGCCCCAGCAAAAAGGGTCCCAGCTCCCAGATCTCACGATGTGCGGGTAGCCACTTCGTTGCCAGCGCAAAGATCAGCGTTGCGTCCCACGGATAGTTCGATGAGACAACATGGCCTCCGGCCCGCTCGCCGAACTGTTCGGCGAGCACCAGCGGCGCGGAGGTGTCTGAGCTGCCATAGATGTTTACAACAAGGTGATCGAAGTGCGTCAGCACGATGACGACATAGATCAAGCACAGTGGGAGAAATGACCACGCCCACCAGTCGCCCGGAATCGAGCGAAGGCGCCCGACCTCGCGCCGCGTCCGCTTGGGCAGACTGCGTACCTGCTTGCGACGATTGCTGGTTCTGGTGGCCACCGTCGCACTGTAAAGCCATCTATCTATGTCGATGGATCAAAACGACGATACAGACTTGTCGTACAGTCCAAACATACATCGATATAGGACTCCAGGCCCACTGGGCAAAAGCGGCACTTCACATGCACTGTTTCCGACCTTGCAGCGCTACCCCGCCAGCAGCGGCAACAGCGCCGCGAGCTTCACCTCGGTCTCCGCCAGCTCCGCGGACGGGTCGGAGTCGCGCACGACCCCGACGCCAGCGTAACAGCGAGCGACGCGACCGCGTAGCAACGCGCAGCGCAGCGCGACGCAGAACTCGCCGTCGCCGGTCGCATCGGCCCAGCCGACGGGACCCGCATACCAGCCGCGGTCGAGGCCCTCCAGGGCGGGGATCAGCGGGCGCGCGCGCTCCCAGGGCTCACCGCCCACCGCGGGTGTGGGGTGCATCAGCTCGAGCAGCTCGATCACGTCGAGTGGCTGCGCCAGCTGGGCGCGGATCGGGGTGCCGAGGTGCTGGATGTTGGCGACCTTCACGAGCGCCGGCTCGGGCGGCGCAGCCGTCCACAGCGCGTGCTGGCGCAGCGCCCGCTCGATCCGGCGGATCACGATCGCGTGCTCCTCGCGATCCTTCTCGGAGTGCATCAACTGTTCGCCGAGGTGATCGTCGACGGCGGGGTCGGCGCTGCGACGCATCGAGCCGGCGAGCGCCAGCGCGCTGACGCGGTGGCCCTCGCGGCGCACCAGCAGCTCGGGGCTGGCGGCGACGAACGCGGCATCGTCGCGGCCCACGCAGAACACCGTGCACGAGGGGAAGCCCTCGCGCAGCACGCCGAAGAGCGCGGCGGGGTCGAAGTTGGAAGCTCCCCCGCCCGCGTGCACCTGCACCTCGCGCGCGAGCACAACCTTCTCCAGCTGCCCCTTGTGGATCAGCTCGACCGCGCGCGCGACGGCGGCCTCGTAGTGCTCCGGCGGCATCGCGCTCGCGATCCGGTAGCGCCCCGTGGGCGCGGGGTCGAGCAGCGCCAGCGGCTCCACACGCAGCTCGCCGACACGGCGCTTCAGACGGTCCAGCAACTGCTCGGCGGTGTCGTCGGGGGCGGCGAGCGCGCACAGCGTCATCCGTACGCGCATGCCGTCCGTCGCGGCACGCGGATCAGCGAGCGAAGTCGGCGACACCCCACCCGTTCGGCGGACGGGGCGCTGCTCGCGCGTCAACGCGACCTCGGGCACGATCAGCGAGGCGGGCGCGAAACCGCTCCACGCCAGGTCGGCGCCGCCCTCGGCGGCAAACGCGAAACCACCCAGCGCGATCGGCCCGCCGCCGCTGGAGCCCGGGTCGGAGGGATCCTCGGGCGGGTCGCTGACCGCCGCCGCGGCGAGTGCGCGCCAGCGGTCGGCCACGGTGGCGAAGCGCTCGGGCCCAGTGGCCGTCAGGCAGGCCGCCTCGCCGAGCGCGGCCAGCGCGCGCGCCCCACGCTCGGGCTGCTCTAAGAGAAACCACGACTCCCCGGGCCGCCGCGAGGCACAGACGACCGCACTGGGATCGAGGTCGGCCGGCAGCGGCAGGGTGAGCGCCGCGAGCGTCTGGCGGCCGCTGCGCCGCGCGCGCCTGACGGCGAGCTGCAGGCGTGCCGAAAGCCGCTCGCTGTCGGCGTCGCTGAGCGCGAACGGGCTATCGTGCGTCCGCTCGAGCGTGCCCCTCACGTCTCGCTGCGACCCCGGGCTATAGCTATCTCTCCGGTGCGCATCATCTCGATCAGGCCGAACGGACGCACCATGTCCTCGAAGGCTTGGATCTTCTCAGTGGTGCCGGTGATCTCGACGATGATCGAGCGCTTGGTGACGTCGACCACCTTGCCGCGAAAGATCTCGGTGATCTGCATCAGCTCGCCGCGCTGAGCGCCGTCGGCGGCGACCTTGAACATCGCGAGCTCGCGCGAGACCGTGTCGCCCGGGTCGAGGTCGCGGATCTTCAGCACGTTGATCAGCTTGTGCAGCTGCTTGGTGACCTGATCGATCGGGTGCAGGGCGCCGTCGACGGTGAGCGTCACGCGCGAGACGCGCTCGTCGTCGGTGGGACCAACCGTGAGCGTGTCGATGTTGAAGCCGCGGCGGGCGAACAGGCCCGCGATGCGCGTGAGCACCCCGGACTTGTTTTCGACCAGGATCGAAAGGACGTGCTTGCGCCCGGTGCGCAGGTTGCCGGAGGCTTCGAGCTCGGCGAGGCTGAGCGGCGCCTTGGTGGCTGGCTCTCCCATCATCCCACCATCTCCCGCGCAGCCTGGCCAGCAGGAATCAACGTCGAAGCGGGAGGGGGGCAGGCCCCCCTCCCGACCTCCCCCCGTTGGCCAATCATCGCCCCGCTCATCCCACCATCTCCCTGGCAGCCTGGCCGGCCGGAATCATTGGGTACGTGTTCTCCTCGCGCGTGACGCGCACGTCAACGACCACGGGGCCCTCCGTGGCGATCGCCCGCTTGATGTCCTCCACGAGCGTGTGCTTGTCCTCGAAGCGCATCCCGGTGGCGCCGTAGGCCTCGGCGAGCTTGACGAAGTCGGGGAACTTGCCCATGTCGACGTGGGAGTAGCGACCGTCCCAGAAGAGCTCCTGCCACTGGCGCACCATGCCCAGGTAGCCGTTGTTCATGATGAATACCTTGATCGGGATTTGATCCTGCGCGCATGTGGCGAGCTCCTGGGCGTTCATCTGCACCGAGCCATCGCCGGCGACGCAGCAGACCAGGCGATCGGGACAGCCGACGGCGGCGCCCATCGCGGCCGGCAGCCCGAAGCCCATCGTCCCCAGGCCGCCGGAGTTGATCCAACGCCGCGGCGCGGGGAAGTCGTAGTACTGGGCGGTCCACATCTGGTGCTGGCCCACGTCGCTGGAGATGATCGCCTCGCCGCCGGTCGCCTCGTACAACGCCTGGATCAGGTACTGGGGCTTGATCTCGGCGTCGGCGCTGTCCTCGTATTTGAGCGGGTACTGCTCGCGCCACCCCTCGATGCGACTCCACCACTCGGTTAGGCGCGCGGGGTCGGCCCCCAGCGCGCGGTACTCGATCGCGAGCTTGGCGAGCACGTTGCGGGCGTCGCCGACGATCGGGATGTGAGCGGGCACGTTCTTGGAGATCTCCGCCGGGTCGACGTCGATGTGGATGAACTTCGCGTGGGGCGCAAACTCCGAGAGCTTGCCGGTGATGCGATCGTCGAAGCGGGCGCCGACGGCGCAGATCAGGTCGGCCTCGTCCATCGCGTAGTTGGCGGCGCGAGTCCCGTGCATCCCGAGCATCCCCAACCACTGAGGATTGGGTACCCCGCTCGCCCCAGCGCCATCCACCTCTGCCCCGCCCACGCCGGCATCCACCCGCGCAGGAAAGGCACCGAGGCCCATCAGGGTGCAGGTGACGGGGAAGCGGTCACAGGCGGCGAGCTCGACCAGCTCCGCGGAGGCATTGGCGTTTACCACGCCCCCGCCGGCGTAGATCACCGGGCGCTGAGAGGCAGCGAGCGCCTTGGCAGCCTGGCGGATTTGCTTCTGGTTGCCATCCACCGTCGGCTGGTAGCCGGGGAGGCGCACGTCAGTGACCGGCTCGTAGGCGATCTCGGCGCGCGAGAGGTCCTGCGGGATGTCCACGAGCACCGGGCCGGGCCGGCCGGTGGAAGCGATGTGGAAGGCCTCGTGGATCGCGCGGGGGATCTCCAGCGGGTGCTGGATCATGAAGGAGTGCTTGACGACGGGCATCGTGATCCCGATCGTGTCGGCCTCCTGGAAGCCGTCGGTGCCGAGCAGCTCGGTGCGCACCTGCCCAGTGATGAACACAACCGGCACGGAGTCCATCATCGCGTCGCAGATCGGGGTGATCAGGTTGGTGGCGCCAGGGCCGGAGGTGGCGAACGCGACGCCCACTTTGCCGGTCGCCTTGGCGTAGCCCTCGGCGGCATGCCCGCCGCCGGCCTCGTGGCGCACCAGGATGTGGCGGATGCCGGCATCCACGAAGGCGTCGTAGGTCGGCAGGTTGGCGCCCCCGGGCAGGCCGAAGACGACCTCGACGCCCTCCGCCTTGAGGCATTCCATCAGTGCGTCAACCGCGCGCATGTTTGCCAACCGCCTTTCCACTGCACTCGAAACGGGCCAAAAAGGCAGTGTACCAGCGGCTTTGGGGCTCTCGGCCCGCCGCTCCTAGCCGCGTCGATGGCCAAGCCAGGCCAGGACGCAGTGAGCGAAGTGTGCCGATCGTCGATCAGATGCGATCGACTGATCGGCCAGCACACGAGCGATCGAGGACGCCGCCTGGCGCCGTGCCAGCGGCCGCTAGGAGGAGCCGATCCCGATCCCGATTGCCAACGCAATCACCCCGCCGACGGTGACGACCAGCAGTGAGGAGCGCATCGAGACGTTCAGGAAGCGTTTGCGCACCCAGGCGATCGCGAACAGCTCGAAGGCGACGACGAACCCCGCCACCAGCAGCGCTTTGTGGACGTCGCTGATGAAGAACGGCAACGTGTGGAAGATGCCGCCGAGCGTGGTCATCCCGCCGGTGATCGCGCCCCGCACGACCGCCGAGCCGCGGCCGGTTTGCTCGCCGGTGTCCGACAGCGCCTCCGACCACCCCATGCTGACGCCCGCCCCAAGCGCGGTCGAGAAGCCGACCAGCAGCGCCACGCGCGAGTCGGAGGAGATCGCCGCGGCGAAGATCGGCGGCAGCGAGGAGACGGTGCCATCGATCATGCCCACCAGCGCCGGCTGCACGACGCGCAGCACGAAGTCGCGCTCGTCGGGAAAGCCCGCGCGGTGGATCAGCCGCGCGATCAGCGAGCCATGTGCTGGGACGGACGGAGCCTTGGCGCTCATCCCAGGTTTATAGAGCCTGCGCCGTTTCGGGCTCCCTAATCGGCGCCCTAACGCGGGCACCACTTGATGTCGGGGCGTACCGGCAGCGAAGGCGGCCACCAGCCGTGACAGTTCAGCTGCTTGCCGCGGAAGGAGGCTGCCAGGATTCCGGCGCGATCACTTGATCGGGATCCCCGCCCACCCACTCCAGCTCGGTTCCGCAACGGGTGCAGATGGCGTCGTAGATCTTGGTGACGCGCCCGCAGCGGGGGCACTGGCGGCGCAGCTCGTTGCTCTCCATACGGTAGGCGAGCGCGGCGAGCAGACCGATGATGGGGACGGCCCCGGAGATGAGGAACCACAGCAGGAACGAGCTGCCCTTGACCCGGCCGACGATCCCGCCGGCCAGCCCGAAGCCGAGGGCGATCGTCACATAGGCCATCGCGCGTCCGCGCCTACAGCAGCACTCGCACAGCCCACACGACGGCTGCGATCGCGAGTAC
>CAYNGQ010000046.1:0-1630 GCA_964396735.1 uncultured Solirubrobacteraceae bacterium
CTCGAAAAATCCAGTTCCGGCTGAACGTTTATCTCCACGCGTTCCGTTTTGCGCTGCGCCATACGAATGCGCTGGCGTTCCGCTAGCCGCTGACGTTCCGCCTCACGCAGCCGCTCGGCCTCGCGTTGGCGCTCCTGCGCAGCCTCTTGCTCCGCGCTCCTGGACTGCCGGGAGAAAGGCAACCCCGACTGCGAATCATCCGGCCGCAGGTGCTCGACTTCTTCCCCGGCGGCGCCGACGAGCGCCAGTATTGCTCGCCCGGCTTCAACCTTCCCGTGGCGTCGGTCATGCGGTCGATGTATGGGACCTACCCCGAGTACCACACCTCGCTGGACAACCGCGACCTGACCACTCCCGCCGCGCTGCGCGATTCCATCGACGTCTACGAGCAGATCCTACGCGTCCTCGACGCCAACAGGAGCTACGTCAGCCGCGTGCCCATGTGCGAGCCGCAGCTCGGGTCGCGAGGCCTCTACGACACGTTCGGCGTGCGCGACAGGAGCGCCGCGAAGAACGCCCTGCTGTGGCTGCTCAACTACGCCGACGGCGAGCACGACCTGCTCAAGGTGGCCGCCATGAGCGGGATCGCGCTCGGGGAGCTGGCGAGCGCAGGGGCGGCCTGCTGTGACGCCGGGCTGGTCGCCGAAGCAGTCCCGTGAGCGCATGGGCGAGACGGCGCGTCGCCGCCCACCTCGACTCGATCGACTCACCCGCGGCGGCGGGGCCGCGAGCGGGCGGGCGGGCCCTATCCGAGCGCGCGAGGCGCGGGCGCTCTATCTGAGCGCGTGCGAGGCTCCCGTGCGCTGCGGCTGGGTGGTCGGCGGTTGGCGCCCGAAGCGCAGCCGCGGCACCAGCCACATCGCCTCGGCGGCGATCTGCCAGGACATCTTGCTCGTGCCGCGCTGGCGGTCGCGGAAGACGATCGGCACCTCCACCACGCGGAAGCCGCCGCGCACCGCGCGGTAGGTGAGCTCCACCTGGAAGGCATACCCCTGCGAGCGCACGCTGTCGAAGTGAATCGCCTCCAGCACCTCGCGGCGGAAGCACTTGAAGCCGCCGGTCAGGTCACGCACGCGCAGGCCCAGCATCCAGCGCGCGTAAGTGGAGCCGCCCTCGCTGACCACGCGCCGCAGCAGGCCCCAGTCCCGCACCCCCCCACCGGGGACGTAGCGCGAGCCGAGCGCGAGGTCGGCGCCGTCGGCGATCGCCTGCAGCAGCCGGCGCAGGTCGGCGGGGTCGTGGGAGAAGTCGCTGTCCATCTCCATCACGTACGCCGCCCCCTGCTCCAGCGCATGCGCGAAGCCGGCGAGGTAGGCGGGGCCGATCCCTTCCTTGGTGGTGCGGTGCAGCGCCTGCACCCACGCGTGCTCCCCCGCCAGCCGGTCGGCGATCTCACCCGTGCCGTCGGGCGAGCCGTCGTCGACGATCAGCACGCGGTACTCCGCGCACGGCGCGCCCGCGAGCGCCTCTCCGGCGTCGGCCACGATCGCCTCGATGTTCTCGGCCTCGTTGTAGGTGGGCAGTATGAGCCAGGCGGTGCCGTCCACTGAAGCCACGTACCCTAGTGCGTAGAGACGCGGATGGGCTCCACCAGCCGGGGTGGCAGCGCACGACTCACTGCGAAGAGCCG
>CAYNGQ010000047.1:0-4955 GCA_964396735.1 uncultured Solirubrobacteraceae bacterium
AGGAGGAGGGGGGGAAGGGAGAGGAGGAGGGGGACGGAGGGGAGGAGGAGGAGGAGGCAGCAGCGGAGGAGGCGGCGGCAGCAGCAGCGGAGGCGGAACCGTTGCCCTGGGGCAGCTCGGCCGCGCACTCGCCAACCATCGCGCTCAGCACCCCGTCCGGGCCCAGCTCCAGGAAGCTCCGCACGCCCTCGCCCAGCAGCCAGCGCACGCCGTCGGCGAAGCGCACCGTCTCGCGCGCGTGGCGCACCCAGTACCCCGGGGTGCGGAGCTCCTCGCTGGACACCGGCGCGCCGGAGAGGTTGGAGACGAGCGGAATCCGCGGCTCCTCGAAGGAGATTCCCTCCGCCACCTGCTCGAACTCCGCCAGCATCGCCTCGATCCGCGGCGAGTGGAAGGCGTGGCTGACGCGCAGCCGCTTGGTCGGGGCGCCCCGCTCGCTCCACACGCCGGCGAGCTCGAGCACCGCCTCCTCGTCGCCGGAGATCACCGCCGCGCCGGGGGAGTTGACCGCCGCCAGTGCCACCCGCCCCGAGCGATCGCCAAGCGCGTCGAGCGACTCCAGCAGCTCCGCCGCGGGGACGCCCACCGCGACCATCGCGCCGCCCGCCGGCAGCGCGCCCATCAGCCGGCCGCGCGCCGCCACCAGGCGGCAGGCGTCCTCCAAGGAGAAGAGGCCCGCGACGTGCGCCGCCGCCAGCTCGCCGATCGAGTGGCCGATCAGGAAGTCCGGCCGCACGCCCCACGCCTCGATCAGGCGGTACAGCGCAACCTCCAGGGCGAACAGCGCCGGCTGCGCGAGCGCCGTGTCGTCCAGGGGGTCCTCGGCGCCGCTCGACTCCTCGGCGGACGGCGCCTCGAACACAACCTCGCGCAGCGAGTGTTCGAGGTGGGGATCGAACTGCGCGCACGCTTCGTCGAACGCCTCGCGGAACACCGGGAACGTCTCGTACAGCCCGCTGCCCATGCCCGCGCGCTGAGCGCCCTGGCCGGTGAACAGGAACGCGGTCCGTCCACCGGCGGTTGCGCCGCGCTGCAGATTCGCATGGCTCCCGCCCTCAGCCAGTGCTGCCAGACCCTCAAACAGCTGGTCGTGATCGCCAACAATCAGGGCACGCTCCTCGAGCGAGGCTCGCATCGCCAGCGAGCGCGCCACATCGGCTGCGTCCACCTCGCCGGCATCGACAAGGAACTTCTGGAGCCGTTCCGCTTGGACCGGCAATCCGCCGCCGCGGCTCGACAGCACCCATGGCAGCGCGCTCGGCAGGGGCGAGGACTCGGACTGCGGCGTGTCCGCCGAAGGCGCCTCCTCGAGGATCAGGTGCGCGTTGGTGCCGCTGACCCCGAACGAGGAGATCCCCGCGCGGCGCGGGTGGCCGTTCGCCTGCCACGGCCGCTCCTCGGCGAGCAGCTCCACCGCGCCCGCCGACCAGTCGATCCGGGTCGAGGGCTGCTGCGCGTGCAGCGTGCGCGGCAGCATCCCGTGGCGCAACGCCAGCACCATCTTGATCACGCCGGCGACGCCCGCCGCCGCGGCGGCGTGGCCGATGTTCGACTTCACCGACCCCAACCACAGTGGGGTGTCGCGGCCCTGGCCGTAGGTCGCCAGCAGCGCCTGCGCCTCGATCGGGTCACCGAGCGTGGTGCCGGTGCCGTGGCCCTCGACCGCGTCGACCTCGTGCGGCTGCAGGCCGGCGTTGGCGAGCGCCTGCGCGATCACCCGCTGCTGGGAGGGGCCGTTGGGCGCGGTCAGCCCGTTGCTCGCCCCATCCTGGTTGACCGCACTGCCGCGGATCACACCGAGCACACGATGCCCGTTGCGGTGCGCGTCGGAGAGCCGCTCCAGCAGCAGCACCCCCGCGCCCTCGCTCCAGCCGGTCCCGTCGGCGCCGTCGCCGAAGGACTTGCAGCGGCCGTCGGGCGCGAGGCCGCGCTGGCGGCTGAACTCCACGAACGCCTCTGGCGATGCGATCACCGCGACGCCGCCCGCCAGCGCCAGCGAGCACTCGCCCCCGCGCAGCGCCCCGCACGCGAGGTGCAGCGCCACCAGCGAGGAGGAGCAGGCCGTGTCGACCGACACCGCCGGGCCCTCGAAGCCGAACGTGTAGGCCACGCGACCGGAGACGACGCTCGCCAGGCTGCCGGTCATCCGGTAGCCCTCCAGGCCCTCCCCACCGGGCGCGCCGATCCCGTAGCCGCTGGCGCCGACGCCGGCGAACACGCCCGTCGGCGCGCCCCGCAGCGAGAGCGGATCGACGCCGGCATCCTCCAGCGCCTCCCAGCAGATCTCCAGCAGCAGCCGCTGCTGGGGATCCATCGCCAGCGCCTCGCGCGGGCCGATCCCGAAGAAGGCCGCGTCAAACTCCCCCGCGTCATACAGGAACCCGCCCTCCCGGGCATAGCTCGTCCCCGGGTTGGCCGGATCCGGGTCGTACAGCCGCCGCAGATCCCAGCCGCGGTCGGCGGGGAAGTCGCCGATCGCGTCGCCGCCGCGGGCGAGCAGCTCCCACAACTCGCGCGGGGAGCGCAGCGAACCGGTGTCCGGCCCCCCCGGGAAGCGGCAGCTCATCCCCACGATCGCGACCGGCTCATCGACGGCGCGGGCCGCGTGGACGACGCTCACCGCGGCACGCTCGCCGGAGCTCTGCTCGAGCAGGTGCGCCGCCAGCTCCAGCGGCGTCGGGTAGTCGAACACCGCCGTCGCCGCCAGCGCCAGCCCGGTCGCCTCGCGCAGCCGGCGCGCCAGCTGCACGCCGGCGAGCGAGTCGAAGCCGAGCGCTCTGAAGGCCTGCTCGGGCGGCACCGCATCGGTCGAGGGGTGCTCGAGCACGGCCGCGGCGTGGGTGCGCACCAGCTCCAGCACCACCTGCTCGCGCTCGGACTCGGGCACCCCGGCCAGCCGCCGCGCCAGCTCGCTCTCGCCGCCCGCGCGCTCGCCCGCCGCGCGATCCTCGCGCAACGCCTCCCGCGCCTCCGGCAGATCGCCGATCACCGGCCGCGCCCGCGCGGCGGCGTAGGTGGGCGCGTAGCGCTCCCAGTCGAGGTCGGCGATCGTCATGCAGCCCGCGTCGGCCGCCAGCGCCTCGCCGAGCGCCGCGAGCGCCGACCGGGGTTGCAGCGGGCGGATGCCCTGCCGCTCCAGGAAACGGTCGCCGCCGGCCACCATCCCGTCGCCGGCCCACGCGCCCCATGCGATCGAGGTGGCGGCCAGGCCGTGCTCGCGGCGGTATTCGGCGAGCGAATCCAGGAGCGCGTTCGCCGCCGCGTAAGCGCTCTGGCCGCCGCTGCCGAGCGTCGCCGCAATCGACGAGAACGACACAAACGCCTCCAGCTCGAGCTCCGCGGTCAACTCGTGCAACAGCCACGCCGCGTCCGCCTTCGCGCGCAACACGCGCTCGACGCGCTCGACGCTCAGCCGCTCGATCAGCTCGTTGTCGAGCACTCCCGCCGCGTGGAACACCGCCGACAGTGGCTGCTCGGCGGGGATCTCGGCCAGCAGGCGCTCCAGCTGCGTGCGATCGGCTACGTCGCAGGCGACCACGCTCACCCGCGCGTCGTGCTCGCGCTCCAGCTCGCCAGCCAGCTCGCTCGCCCCCGGGGCCTGCGAGCCGCGCCGGCTCGCCAGCAGCACGTGCTCGGCGCCGGCGTCCACCAGCCAGCGCGCGAGATGGCCTCCGAGGATGCCGGTCCCGCCGGTCACCAGCACGGTGCCCCGCGGCCGGTACGGCGCGTCCGCCCGCAGCTCGCCCGGCGGCACGCGCACCAGCCGCCGTGCGAACACCCCCTCGGCGCGGATCGCCACTTCGTCCTCGCCCTCCAGGCCCGCGAGCACCGCGGGCAGGCGCTCCAACGTGCGCTCGTCGGGCTCCGGCGGGAGGTCGACGAGGCCGCCCCACTGGCCCGGCCGCTCCAGACCGAGCACCCGACCGAGGCCCCACACGAGCCCCGCCTCGGGGTGCGACAGGTGGTCGTCCGCGCCCGCCGACACGCCGCCCTGCGTCATGCACCACAGCGGCGCCGCCACCTCCGCGTCGCCCAGCGCCTGCGCCAGCGTGAAGGTCTCGATCGCGCCGCGCCGCGCGGGCACTCCGCTCGCGACGGCGGAATCGGCGGTGGATGCAGGCTCGGCCTCCGCATCCCTTTCGCCAGCCGGATCCTGCGTGCCGCCCAGCGCCAGCAGCGAGAGCACGCCACCCACCGCCTCCTCGCCCCCGACCGACGCCAGCTTCGCCCGCAGCAGCTCGGCCAGCCGCGAACGGTCGGCAGCCTCCCGCTCCAACTCGACCACGAGTGGCTGGGCGCCGCCGGCCGCGAGCGCCGCCACGACTTCAAGGCACAGCGGATCCTCGACGGAGCCGGCCGCCACGATCACCGGCCACGTGCCCGCGAGCGCCCTCGCCTCGTGCTCGCCCACCGGCTTCCACGCCACTCGATAACGCCACTCCTCGATCCCGGAGCGCTGCGCGCCCTCATGCCAGGCCGCCATCGAATCGGCCTCCAGCCAGTAACGCGCCCGCTGGAAGGCATACGGCGGCAGCGCCACCCGCTGCGCGCCGGGGCGGGCGGGGCTCCCAATCATCTCGCCCCAGTCGACCTCCCCGCCACTCACCCACGTCTCGGCCAGCCCCACCAGCCGCTCATCGACCTGGCCGCTCTGCAGCACGCTCCCCGCGCTCCCGCCGGCGGTCAGCTCGGCGAGGCCGGCAAGCAGCTGCGCGCGGGTCTCCCCCAGCAGGACGGCGCGATCGTCGAGCGTCGCGCGCGTCGTGAGCGAGAGCGCGATGTCGGCCGCGTCGAGCTCGGGGGCGCCGGCGAGGAAGGCCTGCAGGCGTGCCGCCTGGGCGCGCAGGCCCTCGACGCCCCGCCCCGACAGCACCCACGGCAACACGCTGCCGAGCGTCGGCTGTTGCTGCCGCGGCTCTTGATCGGCGCCGACGGTCGCCTCGACCGGCTCGCCC
>CAYNGQ010000048.1:0-1702 GCA_964396735.1 uncultured Solirubrobacteraceae bacterium
CGGGCGCTTCGTCGAGATGGGCAAGGTGGACGTCCGCGATCCCGCGCTGCTGGCCGCGACTCATCCGGGTGTGGAGTACCTCACCTTCGACCTCTTGGAGGTCGCGCCGCAGCGCATCCAGGAGATGCTCGTCGAGATCGCCTCGCTGCTCGAGCGCGGCGTGCTCGAGCAGCCACCGATTCGCACCTGGGACGTGCGCTCGGGGGTCGAGGCGTTTCGCCATCTGCGGGAGGGGCGCAACGTCGGCAAGGTCGTGCTGCGCATCCCCCAGCCGCTCGCCGTCGCCGGGACGGTGCTGATCACCGGCGGCACCGGGGGGCTCGGCGCGCTGGTGGCGCGTCACCTGGCCGGCGCGCACGGCGCCCGGCGGCTGCTGCTCGTCAGCCGGCGGGGACCGCGGGCCGCGGGGGCCAGCGAGCTGGTGGCGGAGCTCGCGGAGCTTGGCTGTGAGGCGAGCGTCGTGGCGTGCGACGTCGCCGACCGTGGCGCCCTTGAGGCGCTGATCGCCTCGATCCCCGAGGAGCGACCGCTGGTGGGGGTGATCCATGCCGCGGGCGTGCTCGAGGACGGGGTGATCGAGCTGCTCACCCCCGAGCAGGTCGAGCGGGTGATGCGCCCGAAGGTCGACGCGGCGCTCCACCTGCACGAGCTGACCGAGCACCTGGAGCTCTCCGAGTTCATCCTGTTTTCCTCCGTCGCCGCGGTGCTCGGCTCGCCCGGGCAGGGCAACTACGCGGCGGCCAACGCCTTCATGGACGCGCTCGCGCAGCTTCGCCGTGTCCAGGGGCTCCCGGGACAGGCGCTCGCGTGGGGTCTGTGGAGCCAGCAGGCCGGGATGGGCGATCGTCTTAACGCGGCGGGCGTGGCGCGGCTCGGGCGTCTGGGGATCGCGGCGCTGCCCGGCGAGCGCGGGCTCGAGCTGCTCGACGCCGCGCGGAGTGTGGATCGGGCGCTGCTGGTGCCGATGGGCCTGGAGATCGGCGCGCTGCGGACGTTGGCGGGTGCGGGGACGCTGCCGGCGCTGTTGCGCGGCCTGGTGCGCGCCCCCGCGCGACGCAGGCGCGAGCATGATCGTGGAGGCTCGCTGGCGCGGCGGCTGGCCGGGCTGCCCGAGGGCGAGCGCAGCGCGGTCGTGCTCGAGCTGGTGCGTGGGCTGGTGGCGGCGGTGCTCGGGCACGATGCCGACGAGGCGGTCGATTCGCGGGTGGCGCTCAAGGAGATTGGGTTCGACTCGCTGGCGGCGATCGAGCTGCGCAACCGCCTCGGCCACGCGACGGGGCTGCGGCTGCCGGCGACGCTGATCTTCAACCACCCGAGCACCGGGGCCGTGGCCGCCTTCCTGCGCACGGAGGTGGAAGGCACGGAGGGTGGCGCGCCGGAGCCGGTGCGCAGGCGCACACGCATCGGCGAGCCGATCGCGATCGTCGGGATGAGCTGTCGCTACCCGGGCGGGGTGAGCTCGCCGCAGGAGCTGTGGGAGCTGGTGCTGGGCGGCGGCGACGCGGTGTCGGTCTTCCCCACCGATCGCGGTTGGGACCTCGAGCAGCTCTACGACCCCGACCCCGATCACCGGGGCACCACCTACACGCGCGAGGGCGGCTTCGTCGATGACGTCGCCGAGTTCGATGCGGGCTTCTTCGGGGTCAGCCCGCGCGAGGCGCTGGCGATGGATCCTCAGCAGCGGCTGTTGCTGGAGGCCGCG
>CAYNGQ010000049.1:0-3962 GCA_964396735.1 uncultured Solirubrobacteraceae bacterium
GACAACCTCGAGATCGAATGGGGCCAGCTGCAGCTCGAGCAGAGCGCCTGGTCCACCCACGCCTTCGTCGAGCGGGTCGCCAACGCCAAGCTGCGTATGGCGATGCCGCCCCCGACAGACATCGAGATCGTCTCCCCGTGAAGGCGCGCAGCGCACGCGAGGACGCACCGGCAAGCTTCCGCTGGCGTGCCACGCTCCTGATCGGGCTGCTGATCGCCTGTGCCCTCGGACTCCTCTACCGGGCCGTCAACCTGCAGCTGGTGGATCACGGCTTCCTCGCCAAGGAGGGCGATGCACGCTTCTCGCGCGTGCTGGAGATCGCCGCCCACCGCGGCACCATCACCGACCGCTACGGGGAGCCCCTGGCGGTGTCGACCCCGGTCGACTCGATCTGGGTGAACCCGTCCGAGCTGGCGCTGGCGACCGACCAGATCCCGCGCCTCGCGAAGGCGCTGGGCCTGGATCGCCAGGAGCTCGCACGCCGCATCACGAGCAACCTCGATCGCGAGTTCCTCTACCTCGCCCGCCACCGCCAGCCCGCCGAAGCCGCCCAGATCAAGGCCCTCGGCATCGCCGGGGTCTACACCTCGCGCGAGTACCGCCGCTACTACCCCGCCGGCGAGGTCACCGGGCACCTGGTCGGGTTCACCAACGTCGACGACGCCGGGCAGGAGGGCCTCGAGCTCGCGTTCGATCACTGGCTCGCCGGCGAGGATGGCGCCAAGCGTGTGATCCAGGACCGCTACGGGCGCATCGTGCAGAACGTCGAGAGCATCCGCCCGGCGCGCCCCGGCAAGGACCTGGTGCTCTCGATGGACCTGCGCATCCAGTACCTCGCCTACCGGGAGCTGAAGGCGGCGATCCGCGACCAGCGCGCCAAGGCCGGCTCGGTCGTGGTAATCGATGTGGCCACCGGCGAGATCCTCGCCATGGTCAACCAGCCGGCCTACAACCCCAACGACCGCGACCAGATCCAGGCTGCGACCTACCGCAACCGTGCCGCCACCGACATCTTCGAGCCCGGCTCCTCGATCAAGCCGTTCTTCGTCGCCGCCGGCATCGCTTCGGGCAAGTACGACGACCACAGCATCATCGACACCTCACCCGGCTTCTTCAAAGTCGGCGCGAAAATCTTCGAGGACGAGCACAACCTCGGCGCCATCAATATCGCCACCGTGCTCGCCAAGAGCTCCAATGTCGGCATGGCGCACATCGCGCTGACGCTGCCGCCGCAGGAGATCTGGAGCACGCTCAGTCACCTCGGCTTCGGGCAGGTGACGACCAGTGGCTACCCGGGGGAGTCGGCCGGCCTCCTGCCGAACTACGCCCAGTGGCGCCCCATCGGCATCGTCACCATGAGCCACGGCTACGGGCTCTCGGTAACCCCACTGCAGCTCGCCCACGCCTACGCCACCGTCGGCTCCTACGGGGTGGCGCGGCCGGTGTCGTTCCTGCGGGTGGAGGGTGCAGCGGGCGGCGAGCACGCTCTCGATGAACATGTCTGCCGCGAGCTGATCACCATGCTCGAGTCGGTCGTCACCGCCGAGGGCACGGGCAAGCTGGCGGCGATCCCGGGGTACCGTGTCTCGGGCAAGACCGGTACCGCCTTCAAGGCCGAGGCCGGGGGCTACTCCACCGACCGCTACATGGCGGTGTGGGGCGGGGTGGCACCGGCGACCGCGCCGCGTCTGGCCGCGGTGGTGGTGATCGATGAGCCAAGCGGCGGCCAGCATCGGGGGGGCGAGGTGGCAGCCCCGGTGTTCTCGCGCATCGTCGGCGGCGCGCTGCGTCTGCTTGCGGTGGCGCCCGATCAGCCGGTGAACACCCCCGAGGAGCTCCCCGCGAGCCCCGCACTCGGCCCGCTGCACACGGCCGCCCTGCCATGAGTGTGCAGCGTGCGCCGCAGCCCCTCGCCGCACTCACCGACGGCCTGCTGAAGGTGCCCGAGGATCTGACGGTGAGCGATCTCACCCTCGACAGCCGCGCGGTGACCGACGGGGCCCTGTTCCTCGCCTGCCGCGGCCGCACCAGCCACGGGCTCAAGTTCGCGCCGGAGGCCATCTCGCGCGGCGCGCGCGCGGTCCTCTACGAGGGCGAGGGCGCGCCGTCTGCGCCGGCCTCGAGCGCGGCGACCTTCATCGCCCCCGTCGCCGGGCTCACCCAGCACGTAAGCCTGATCGCCGACCGCTTCTTCGGCTCGCCCTCGCAGAGCCTCACCATCGCCGGCATCACCGGCACCAATGGCAAGACCACCTGCGCGTGGCTCCTCGCCCAGGCCCTCGGGGCCTGCCGGCGCCCGGCGGCCTACATCGGCACCCTCGGCTTCGGAGTGCCGCCGCAGGTGACCGCGACCGTGCACACGACCTCGGACCCCGTCACGGTGCAGCGCCAGCTCGCGCACCTGCGCGACTCGGGCGCCGAGTGCGTGTGCATGGAGGTCTCTTCCCACGCCCTCGACCAGGCGCGCGTGAATGCGGTGCGCTTCAGTGCCGCAGTGTTCACCAACCTCACGCGCGACCACCTCGACTACCACGGCACCATGGCCGCCTACGGCGCGGCCAAGGCGCGCCTGTTCGCCTGGCCGGACCTGCGGCTGCGCGTCATCAACATCGACGACCCCTTCGGCGCGCAGCTCGCCGCGGCCACATCCCAGGTGCCCCTCATCGTCACCGCGCGCCATCCCGCAAGCCTGGTGCCGGCGGGCGCGCGCTACGTGCGGGCGCTGCGGGTGCGGCCGGACCCGGGCGGGCTGCTCATCGAGGTGGACTCCAGCTGGGGCGCAGCCGAGCTGCCGGTGCGCCTGGTGGGGGAGTTCAACGCCGACAACGCTCTCACGGTGCTCGCCGTGCTCCTGGCCTGGGAGATACCGCTGAAAGATGCGGTGCGGGCCCTCAGCAGGAGCCGCGCGGCGAGCGGGCGCATGGAAATGTTCGGCGGCCGCGGCCGCACGCCGCTTGCAATCGTCGACTACGCCCACACCCCGGACGCCTTGGCCAACGCCCTGAACGCCGCCCGCCTGCACTGCCGCGGCGCGCTGCGCGTGGTGTTCGGCTGTGGCGGTGACCGCGACGCCGGCAAGCGCCCGCTCATGGGCCGCATCGCCGCCGAGTTCGCCGACGACGTCATCCTCACCGACGACAATCCGCGGGGCGAGGACCCGGCGCGCATCGTCGCCGACATTCTGGCAGGCGTCGGCACGGCGACCCCGCACGTGGTCGAGCACGACCGCGCGCTCGCCATCCGTCTCGCGCTGGAGCGCTCCGGCGCCGACGACGTCGTCCTGATCGCCGGCAAGGGACACGAGGGTTATCAGATCAAGGGCGAGGAGCGGCGCGCCTTTCAGGACCAGGCGGTAGTGAGCCGCGAGCTCGCGAGGCTGCCGGCATGAAGCGCACCCTGGCCGAATTCGCGCAGCTGTGCGGCGGGCGCCTGGAGGGCGCGGATGCTGCCTTTGGCGACGTCGTGACCGACACCCGCACGCTCAAGCGCGGGCAGCTGTTCGTGGCGCTGACGGGACCCAACTTCAACGGCAGTGATTTCGTCGGCGCCGCGCTCAATGCCGGGGCCGCGGGCGCGGTGGTGAGCGCGCTGCAGCCGGCGCGCCTGCCGCAGATCCTCGTGCCCGATACCCAGGCGGCGCTGGAGCGCGCCGCGCGGGCCTGGCGCGCGCACTTCGACGGCCCCCTGGTCGGGGTCGCCGGCAGCAACGGCAAGACCACCGCCAAGGAGATGACGGCGGCTATTCTCGCCCAGGCCGGTGACTGCCTCGCCACACGCGGCAATCTCAACAACCACATCGGCGTGCCGCTGACGCTGCTGCGCCTGAGCGCGGCGCACCGCTTCGCGGTCATCGAGATGGGCGCCAACCGCGCGGGCGAAGTGGCGGCTCTGGTGGCGCTCGCACGCCCGAGCGTCGGCCTCATCACCAATGCGGGCGCGGAGCACCTGGAGGGCTTCGGCTC
>CAYNGQ010000050.1:0-13425 GCA_964396735.1 uncultured Solirubrobacteraceae bacterium
CGTGCAGACGCTCGCCCACGCCGATGGGGAGCTGGCGATGGCGCGCGCCGCGGCCGAGGTGGGGGTGCCATTCGTGGCGAGCACCGCCGCTTCGCACACGATCGAGCAGATCGCCCAGGCCGCCGGGGAGTTGCCACGCTGGTATCAGCTCTACTGGCCGCGCGACCGCGAGCTCGCGCGCAGCTTCGTGCAGCGCGCCGAGCGCGCCGGCTACAGCGCGATCGTGCTGACGCTCGACACCTGGATGCTGGGCTGGCGCCCGGCCGACCTCACCAACGGCTTCCTGCCGTTCCTGTGGGGCGAGGGCAATCGCAACTACCTGGAGGACCCCGTCTTCCGCGCCGCGCTGCCGGCCCCGCCCGAGGAGAACATGCAGGCCGCGATCGGCCACTGGGCGTGGCAGTTCGCCAATCCGGCGATCACCTGGAAAGACCTCGCGTTCCTGCGCGAGTGCACCGAGCTGCCGATCGTGCTGAAGGGCATCCTGCACCCCGACGACGCCCACCTCGCGGTCGAGCACGGGGTGCAGGGCGTGCTCGTCTCAAACCACGGCGGGCGCCAGGTCGATGGCGCCGTCGGCGCGCTCGACGCGCTACCCGGGGTGGTTGCCGCCGTCGAAGGCCGCTGCGAGGTGCTCTTCGACAGCGGCATCCGCAGCGGCTCGGACGCGCTGAAGGCGCTCGCGCTCGGCGCCAGCGCGGTGCTGCTCGGCCGCCCCTACATGTGGGGTCTCGCGCTCGGCGGCGCCCAGGGCATAGTCGAGGTGCTGCGCTCGTTCCTCGCCGACCTCGACCTCGCGATGGCGCTCAGCGGGTATG
The DNA here is from genome assembly GCA_964396735.1 of uncultured Solirubrobacteraceae bacterium. Taxonomy (GTDB): domain Bacteria; phylum Actinomycetota; class Thermoleophilia; order Solirubrobacterales; family Solirubrobacteraceae; genus Palsa-744. The sequence continues at coordinate 819 of CAYNGQ010000050.1, forward strand.
CCGCGATCGACGAGGTCGGGCCCGGGGCGCTGGTCGAGCAGCGCCGGTAGAGCCCGCCGGATGGGGCGCTAGATTCGCCCGAGAGTGTCTGCCGAGTCCCCCGAGCCCTCCCGGCTGAGCACGGCCCACATCGACTGCGACGCCTTCTACGTCTCGATCGAGCTGCAGCGCCGGCCCGAGCTGCGCGGGCTGCCGGTGGTCGTCGCCGGCACGGGCCCGCGCGCGGTGGTCACGACCGCGAGCTATGAGGCGCGGCGCTTCGGCGTCGGCTCTGCGATCCCCGCCGCGCGCGCCCGGCGGTTGTGTCCACAAGCAGTGTTCCTCCCGCCCGACTTCCCCACCTACCGCGAGGTGTCGGGGCGCGTGATGGGGATCGTGCGCGCACAGGTCGAGCGGGTCGAGGTGGTGGGGCTCGACGAGGCCTACCTCGACGTCAGCGAGCTGCTCTCCCCGCGCGCGGCAATGCGCCGTTTGGTGCACGAGATCCGCGAGACGACTGGGATCGTGTGCTCGGTGGGGATCGGCCCCAACAAGCTCGTGGCGAAGGTCGCCTCCGACGCGGAGAAGCCCGCGGGCTTCGTGGTGCTGAGCCGCGAGCAGGCATGCGCGCGCTTCGGCGGCGCCCCGCCCGGCCTCGTGCCCGGGATCGGCCCCAAGACCGCGGCGCGACTGGCGCAGCTCGGCCTCACCACGCTCGCCGCGCTCGCCGCCGCGCCCGAGGCGGCGCTAGTGGAGCGCTTCGGGCCCAACCTCGGCCGCGAGCTGCGCCGCCGCGCGCGCTTCGAACACGACGGCCAGGTCGGCGCCGCGCGCAAGGTCGTCTCGGAGTCGCGCGAGCGCACCTTCGACCACGACCTCCACGACGTCGCGCAGCTGAGCGCGCTGCTGGAGCGGATGTCAGCCGAGCTGTGCGCCAGCCTCGCCGCGCACGGGCGCAGCGGGCGCACGGTCGGGATCAAGGTGCGCCTCGACGACTTCACCACGGTCACCCGCGCTCACACGCTCGTCGAGCCCACCTGCGACCCGCGGGTGGTCGACGCGGTTGCGCAACGCCTGCTGCGCGAGTACTCCCCGCCGCGCCCGGTGCGCCTGCTGGGTGTGCGCGTCGCCGGCCTCGGAAAGCGGGGGGCCGACGCCAATACGCATCAACATGGCGACCTCCAGACACCAGCTGAGGACCAGCTCGCGCTGCCGGTGTGATTAGGGCCTACCGGGACGGGCCCTAATCCACAAACAGGTAAGTGAACCCCACCGCGCTCGGGCTGAAGACGCGCGAGCCGGCGTAGGTGGCGTTCGCGCGCCAGTTGCCCGGCGAGGGCGGCGTGAATGGGATCGATGCCGTGCCTTCGCTCACCGTCGCTTCGAGCGTGCGGTAGAACTGCCAGCCGAAGACAGGATCGAAGCGCTGCACTTCGACCTTCACCGGGCCGACCGCCCCCGGCGCGACGCGGACCTTGATTTCCACGGCTTGGCCCGCGACGCCGTGCTCGGCGCCGAAGGAGACCTTCGTGTGGGTGATCGTGCGCGACTCGCGCGTGAGTGTGAAGTTGCCGGAGGTGTGGTTGCGCTCCGAGACGACCGCGTAGTAGTGGCCCTTGCGCAGCTGCTGCTGGAGCTTCTGCGAGCCGCTGCCGCTACACGAGCAGGCGATCAGGCCGCCGTTCTGGTCGCGCAGCTGCAGGTTGAATTCGGCGCTCGCCGGTGCGCTCAACCGCAGCGTCAGGTTGGAGTGGCTGGTGACGTCCATCCGGTAGAGGCGCAACACCTGGACGCCGCTGCCTTCCAGACGCCCGCTGGAGCGCCCGTAGTTGCCGAGTTCTTCCCCCGGGGTGATTTGCATGCCGTTGGCCACCGTCACCTGCAGGTGGAAGCGCTGCTCGCCCTTGCGTTCGGGGTCCGGCGTCACCTCGAAGCTGTAGATCCCGCCCTTGCCATGCCCGGGGGTGAACAGCCGGTAGCCGCCGCAGTTCACGCGAAAGCGCGCGGAGGCCCCTTCGAAGGAGCGCGTCCCCGGCCCGAACAGCGCGCCGTTGACGCAGCCTCCCTTGGTCTCGTTGACGAGGTTGACCAGGTAGCTGACGCCGGCGTGCATCGCGATCGAGTAGGCCGCGTTGCTGTTCTGGATGCGATCGACCTGACCGTTCGCGCCGGCGCCGGGCAGCCGGGGCCCAGGCGGCACGATCGCGGGGGTGGGCTGGAAGACGTTGAGCGTGAACGCGGCCAGCTGCGAGGTGGGGAGCGCCGCCACGCGGATCTCGTATTCGGTGTTCTTCTTCGCCTTGAACGTCAGCGACGCCTTGCCTTCTTCTTCGGTCCCCTGGCAGGCAACCGGCTGCAGCTGCGAGCGCACCGCCTTGTATACGTCGATCGTGCCGTCCAGCTTGCCTCCCGCGGCCAATTCGACCGCGACCCGCTCCGACGCTGCGCCGGTATGCAGGCTGTACCACACCGAGCTGACCGTCCCGGGGATGCAGCTCGACTGCACTTCCCCCGGCACCGTCGTCGCTCCCACGGTCGTGCCTTCGATGCTCGCCGGCAGCGCGTGGATCGCCTGCGCGTTTGCGACTTCGTCGTTCGCCGGCGGCTTCGGGGTTTCGCTCAGCGCGGCTCCGGCCGCGGGCGACAGGGCAAACCCACACATCAGCGCGAGCGCGAGGAGCACCACTCGTGGCGATCGGGTCATCGGAAGATTGTACGAGGGAGGCCAGACGGATAGGATTCGCCGTATGCCCATCGCGCGCGTCGGCGAGGTTGAGCTCTCTTACGAGCGCGGCGGCTCGGGGCCGCCGTTGCTGGCGATCATGGGCATGAGCGGCACGCTGCTGACCTGGGGCGAGCCGTTCATGGCGCCTCTGCGCGAGCACTTCGAGGTGATCGCCTACGACCATCGCGGCGTCGGCAGGAGCAGCCGCATGGAGGCGCCGTTCACGATCGCCGAGCTCGCCGCGGACGCCGCCGGGCTACTCGATGCGCTGGAGGTCGAGTCCGCGCACGTGCTGGGCATCTCGATGGGCGGCATGGTCGCCCAGGAGCTCGTCCTCGCCCATCCGCAGCGGGTCCGCACCCTTTGCCTGGGCTGCACCTACTGCGGCGGCGAGGGCAGCGCGCTCGCCTCGCCCCCCATCGCCCAACGGCTGTTCGAGGCAATCAGCTCCGGCGAGCGCGAGGGGGTGCTCCGCACCACGTGGGAGATCTGCATCTCGCCCCCCCTGCGCGACGACGCCGAGCTCTACGCCACCTTCCGCGCGCGCGCGAAAGAGCGGCCGGTCGCGCGCGAGGTGATCTCGGCGCAGACGCGGGCGATCGTCGCCCACGACACCGCCGCCCGTCTCTCCGCGGTGCGGGCGCCGACGCTGATCGTGCACGGCACCGCGGACGAGTTGATCCCCGTGCAGAACGCCCATGTGATCGCGGAGCACATGCCCGACGCGCGCCTGGAACTGCTCGACGACGTCGGCCACCTCTTCTTCCTGGAGCTTCCTCAGCGTTCCGCCGAGCTCGTGTGCGAGCACGCGCTGGTCAATGTGCAGCTGTAGCCCCGCCGCCGTGCGATGGCCACGCGCGAGCTGAGCGTCCTCACCGACGACGGGGTGACGCTCTCCCTCGAGGAAACGGATCCCGCCGGGCCGCCGGATCCCGCCCGCTCGCCGATCGTGCTGTTGCACGGTCTCACCGCCACGCGGCGGTATGTCGTGATGGGCTCGCGGCTGCTGGAGCGCTCGGGGTACCGCATGATCGCCTACGACGCGCGCGGCCACGGGCGCTCGACCCCGGCTGCCGTGGCCGGCGGGCAGACGATGGCGGGCGAGGCCGCCTACGGCTATGCGCGGCTGGCGCGCGACCTGGAGGCGGTGCTCGACGCGCTCGAGCTGCCCCGCGCCGCGCTCGCGGGCGCCTCGATGGGAGCCCACACCATCCTGCGTTTCGCGCTCGACCACCCCGAGCGTGTGGCCGCGCTGGGGCTGGTGACGCCGGCCTTCGATCCCACGGCGAGCGCCGCCGCGCCCGGTGACACGGGCACCAGGCCCGGCGGGGTGGTTATCGGGCGGGCGGGATCCGATCACGATCGCGACGTGCTGGCACGCGCGCTGCGCGAGGGTGGGGTGGAGGGGTTCATCCGTGCCTACGACTTCTCCGCGGTGCTCCCCGCCTGGCGGGACACGGTCGAACGGGTGCTCTCGCAGCGGCTGTCGCTGCACGAGCACCCCGCCGCCGTGGCCGACGCGATGGAAATCGTGTCTCGTTCCTGGCCGTTCGAGGAGTTCGCCGAGCTAGCCGCGATCGCCGTGCCCACGGTCGTCGTCGCCTCGCGCGACGAGGTCGATCCGGGGCACCCGCTCGAGCTGGCCGAACGCTACGCGCAGGCGATCCCCGGGGCGACCCTCACGGTCGAGGAGGGGGGGCCGCCCGTGCGCTCGCCGATCGCGTGGCAGGGGGGGCAGCTCTCGAAGGTGCTCGTGGAGCTGCTCGGGCGAGTGGGCGGGGAGTGATCCGCGCCCGGGAGCCCACGGAATGGCGCGCCGTCGTATGGTCGGGCGCGTACGTTATACATAAAGCATGACCGTACGCGAGTGGGACGGCGGCGTATACGACCGCATCTCCGCGCCGATGGAGGCGCTGGGCCGGGCCGTGCTCGACCGCTTGGCGCTCGACGGAGACGAGACCGTGATCGACGCCGGCTGCGGGTCCGGGCGCGTCACCGAAGCGCTGATCGACCGATTGAAAATCGGCCAGCAGCCGCGGGGGCGGGTGATCGCCGTGGACGCCTCGCCGTCGATGGTGGCCGCCGCGCGCGAGCGGCTGGAGCGCTCGGGGTATGGCCCGGAGCGCGTGGAGGTGCGCGAGGGAGACCTGCTCGAGCTGGAGGTGGCGGAGCCCGTGGACGCGATCCTCTCGACCGCCACGTTCCACTGGATCCTCGACCACGAGCGGCTGTTCGCCCGTCTGCACGCCGCGCTGCGCCCCGGTGGGCGGCTGGTCGCGCAGTGCGGGGGGAGGGGCAACATCGACGTGTTGCGCGGAGTCGCCAACGAAGTTCTGGCGCACGAACCGTACGCCGCGCACTTCCGCGACTGGCGGCCGCCGTGGAACTACGCCGGCCCCGAGGAGACCAGGGGACACCTGCTGGGCGCGGGCTTCGCGAGCGCCGAGTGCTGGTTGCAGCCGGCCCCGCAGCAGCCCGAGCATCCGCGCGCGTTCCTCTCGGAGATCGTGCTCGGCCCGCACTACCAGCAGCTGCCGGCGGAGTTGCGCGAGCAGTTCATCGACACCGTGATAGCCGAGTTGGGCGAGCCGGTGGTCGTCGACTACATCCGCCTCAACATCGACGCCGTCGCGTAGCCGAGGCCGCACGCCTGGCGGCTGGGCACGGAGGCCCAGCCCACGCGCGCGGTCGATGAGGATGCCCGCGCGGACGATCCCAAAAGATGCTCAGATTCATGCCAGCGCCGCGGAATCGGTCGCGGCACGCCCCGTCAGCGCGGCATAGCGCCCACCCAGCTCCAGCAGCTCGTCGTGCGTGCCCCGCTCCACGATCCGCCCGCCGTCGAGCACGAGGATCTGGTCGGCGTCGCGCACCGTGGAGAGGCGGTGGGCGATCGCGATCGTGGTGCGCCCGCGGGAGAGCTCGTCGAGCGCGAACTGCACCGCGCGCTCGGTCTCGGTGTCGAGGGCGGAGGTGGCCTCGTCGAGGATCAGCACCGGCGGGTTGCGCAGCACGGTGCGCGCGATCGCGATGCGCTGCTTCTCCCCGCCGGAGAAGCGATACCCGCGCTCGCCCACGGGCGTGTCGTAGCCGTCGGGCAGCGAGACGATCAGCTCGTGGATCTGCGCGGCGCGGGCGGCCGCTTCGATCTGCTCGTCGGAGGCCTGCGGGCAGGCGAAGCGCAGGTTCTCGCCGATCGAGGCGTGGAACAGATAGGTCTCCTGCGAGACCAGCCCCACGGTGGCGGCGAGCGACTCGAGCGTCACGTCGCGGATGTCGGTGCCGTCGATCGTGATGCGCCCGCGCTCGGGCTCGTACAGGCGCGCGACCAGGTAGGCGAGCGTGGTCTTGCCCGAGCCGGTCTCGCCGACCAGCGCGGTGCGCGTCCCTGCCGGCATCTCGGCGGCGATCTCCTGCAACGTCCACGGGCCGTCGGGCCGGTAGCGAAACCACACGTCCTCCAGGCGCACCTCGCAGGCGATGCCATCGCGGGGGCCCGTCCCGTTCTCCCGGCCCACCGCGCCGTCGCGGCTCGCCGCGCCCGCGCCGAGCGGCACGGCGCCGGGGCGCTCGACGATGTCGATCGGCAGGTCGAGGTACTCGAAGATGCGCCCGAACAGCGCCAGCGAGGTCTGCACTTCGAGGCCCACCGACAGCAGCTGCTGCATCGGGAACAGCAGGCGAGTCTGCAGCGTGGTGAAGGCGACCACGGTCCCGATCGAGATCACGGCGTGCCCATGCACGGAGGAGTAGCCGGCAAACCAGTACACGGCGGCGGGCATGATCGCGAAGCTCATCTGCACCGAGGCCATCCGCCAGCGCCCCGCCATCCGCGCGCGCACCTCCAGGTCGGCGAGCTGGCTGGACTCCGAGGAGAAGCGCTCGACCAGCTCACCGGAGCGACCCATCGTTTTCCCAAGCAGGATGCCCGAAACCGACAGCGACTCCTCGACCAGCGTGGACATGTCGGCGAGGCGCCCCTGGCGCACCGACTGGATACGTCGGCGCTCATTGCCGACACGGCGCGTCAGCCACACGAAGAACGGCAGCAGGATCAGTGAGAACACAGTCAGCTGCCAGCTCAGCGCGAACATCGCGACGATCGTCGCGGTGACGGTCGCGATCGTCGAAACCGTCGACGTGGCAGTACTCGTCACGACGTCGTCGATGCCGCCGATGTCGTAGGCGATCCGCGCCTGCACCTCCCCCGAGCGGGTGCGCGTGAAGAACGCCAGCGACATCCGCTGCAGGTGCGCATACACGGCAGCGCGCAGATCGTGCATCACGCGCTGCCCCACCTGGTTGGAGATCCACGTCTGCGCGACGCCGATCACCCCGTTGATGATCGCCAGCGCGATCATGCCCGCCACCAGCCACGTGAGCAGTTCGAGGTCGTGCCCGACGATCCCCTTGTCGACCGCTTCGCGCAGCAGGAACGGCGAGGCGACGCTGAGGATCGAGCCGAACACGATCAGCCCCAGCAGCAGCCCCAACCGCAGCCGGTAGGGCACGAACAGCCGCCCCACCCGCCGCAGGGAAACCGGCCGGTCCGGGACGTCCTCCGGGCGGAGCTCTTTGCGGCGTCCGCCACCACGCCCTTCGCCGCCGCCTCCGCCGCCGCGGCCCTCGCCGTGGAAGCTCACCGTGGTGCTGCCAATCCGCGCTCTCGCATCCCAAACGACTCTACCGTCACTAGGGTTAAGGCCATGAACCTCTCCCCATCGGAGATCCGCGTGCTGGGCTGCCTGATGGAAAAGCAGCGCACGACGCCGGACGTGTACCCCCTGAGCCTCAACTCGCTGCGGCTGGCCTGCAACCAGTCCACCAACCGCGACCCGGTGGTGCAGTACGACGAGGAGGTGCTGCGCGACGCCCTGCATCGCCTTCAGCGCCGCGGCTACACGCGCCTGGCCAGCGGCGCTGGCAGCCGCGCGCCGAAGTATCGTCACCTGCTGGCGGAAGCGCTGCCGATGGGCGAGGACGAGCAGGCGGTGGTGTGCGTGCTGATGCTGCGGGGCCCGCAAACCCCGGGGGAGCTCAAGCAGCGTACCGACCGGATGCACGCCTTCGCCGATCTTGGCGGGGTGCACGAGACGCTGGAGCGGCTGATCGGCCGCGGTCTGGTCGCCGTCCTCGAGCGCCGGCCCGGCCAGAAGGAGGAGCGCTACGTCCAGCTGCTGGGGGAGGAGGCCGAGGCACCCGACGCGGCGCCGTCGCCCATGCCGATGCCCTCGCCGGCTCCTCGTGCGGTTGACGGCCTGGAGGAGCGCGTGGCGCGGCTGGAGCGCGAAGTAGCGCAGTTGCGCGCGGCGCTAGGGGAGGGGCCGGCGGAGGAGCAGCCCTCATACACGCGGCCCACGGAGGAGCAGCCATCGTTTGCGGCAGAGCACGCTGAGGTCGAGCTCGCAGCCTCGCCAGAGGAAGAGGGGCCTGGGGCAGGGGAGTCGCGCGAATGGACGTAACCCACGCCACCGCGATTCTCGCCGCCACGACCAGCTCGACCGGGGACACCGCCACCGGGGTCGGTATCCCCCTGGCGCTCGCGGCCGGGCTGGTGTCGTTCCTCTCGCCCTGCGTGCTGCCGCTGGTGCCAGGCTATCTCTCGACCGTGATCGGGGTGACCCCAGCGGACATCCAGCACGCCGGCGCGCGCCGGGTGCTCGGCCCGAGCCTGCTGTTCATCGCGAGCTTCTCGCTGATCTTCATCCTGCTGGGCCTGACGGCCACGCAGATCGGTTCGCTGCTCACCGACCACATCGTCACGCTGCGCACCGTCGGGGGCGTGCTGATCATCGCGATGGGGGTGCTGTTCCTCGCCACGCCGTTCGTAGACGCGCTCAACTTCCAGTGGCACTCGGCGTCCTTGCAGCGGCTCGCTGGCCGATCTCTGATCGGCCGGGGCGGGCCACTGGTGGCAGGCGCGGCGTTCGCGATCGCGTGGACGCCCTGCACGAGCATCACGCTGGGGGCGATTCTCACCCAGGCGGCGGTTTCCAGCTCCGCCGCCCACGGGGCGCTGCTGCTCGCCTTCTACTCCGCGGGCCTGGCGATCCCGTTCCTGCTGATCGCGCTCGCGTTCGAGCGCGCCACCGACGCGCTGGCAGTAGTCAAGCGCCACTTCTCGGTGATCGTGGGCGTCGGCGGACTGGTGATGATCGCGTTGGGCCTGTTGATCGTCACGGGGGAGTTCACGGTGCTTAATTCCCAGGCCAATAGTTGGCTTCAAGGCACAGGGCTCGACGTCACGAACATCTGAGCCCTGACGACCGATGGCCTGCGCGGGCTCGGCGTCCTCGATCGCTCGTGTGCAAAAGCACACTTCGCTCACTGCGTCCTTGATCCGCTTGGCCCTCGACCGTCAGGGGGCGCTGTGCATCAAAGTTGACGTATCTGCCGCCCGCCTCTCCCGATAACGACGTTCCCAAGCTTCCTGGTTGCGCTTGGCGTCCAGCACGAACGGGGAGTAGCCGATCGCTTTGACGATCCCCTCGTTGATCGCCGACTCGGGAAAGGGGAGGGGACGCATCACGTCGACGAACAGCACCACGCGCGTCTCGTCGGTGTCGTTCCACACCTCGTGGTTGAAGGTGTCGTCGAACATCATGCTCTTGCCCGCCTCCCAATGGCGGATGTCCTCGCCGACCCGGATCCGGCAGTGGGTGGCGTCCTGGGGCACGATCAGCCCGAGGTGGTAGCGCAGCACGCCCTTGTAGGGGCCACGGTGATCGAGGATGTGCTTGCGCGGAGAGAGGATCGAGATCATCGCCGTCTTCATCCCGGGTACCTCGCGCATCAGGGCAGCGGTGCGGGGGCACATCTCCACCCCCAGCTTCGCCTCGAAGCCGTACCCGTATAAGAAGAACGTCTTCCAGCGGTCGTCGTCGGTGATCTCGATCTGGTCCTTGGAGATGTCCTGGAAGTTGGCCAGCGCGGCGTGGTCGTCGAGCAGCGCGGCGGCCTCGTCGCGGATCACCTCCCAGTTGCGCTCGATGTGCTCCACCCACGGAAAGCGCTCCAGCGGGAAGAACGTCGCGTCGCCCACCAGCGAGCGCCGCCCGATGAAGCGCTCGATCGGGGCGAGGATCCGTTCCCCGCCCACGATCGTCAGATCCACCGTGCGCTCCCACAACGTCTTCTGCGAACCGGTTGTCATCCGCGTGCCTCCTCTGATCGCCTCCGGTTGAGGCATCCAGAGTAGTAACCCCTTGAGACGGTACGTCCAGATGGATTTGCAGACAAGCTACCTGACGTCCAAGAACCAAGCGATTCAAGGACGCAGGGAGGGAAGTGTGCCGAAGCCGGGAGACACTCGCTTCGCTCGCATCCCCGTTTCGGCCAGCACACGAGCGACCGAGGACGCAGAAGCGCGCCGGTTATTTGGACGTCAGGCAGCCTCGCGCAGAGCTGCTAGCTCAGGAGACTCCGCCAGCTTCTTCAACGCGCGCTGCTCCAGCTGCGAGGCCCGCTCTGCCGAGAAGCCGAGGCGCTTGCCGATCGCGGTGAGCGTCTGCGGCGCCTCGTGACCGGTGCCGAAGCGCAGCGTCAGCACGGTGCGCTCGGTTTCGGGCAGCTGCGAGATCGCGAGCTGCACGAGCCGCTCGCGCTCGTTTTCGTAGGCGGTCTCCTCGGGCGGCTCCTGGTCGGAGGGCAGCAGGTCGCCGAGCGCGGTGTCGCCGTCCTCCCCGACCTGCTGGTCGAGGCTGACGAGCGCGGCGCGCTGGTGGCGGACTTCCTCGACCTGGTCGAGCTCGAGGCCGGTCTCAAGCGCGATCTCCTCGGAGGTCGGCTCGCGCCCGAGGCGCACCGAGAGCTCGCGCTCGACGCGGCCCACCTTGCGGGTGCGTTGAGCGACGTGCACCGGCAGGCGGATCGTGCGGCCGGAGTTCTCCAGGCCCCGCTGGATCGCCTGGCGGATCCACAGCGTGGCGTAGGTGGAGAAGCGGAAGCCCTTGCGCCAGTCGAACTTCTCGCTGGCGCGGATCAGGCCGAGCATCCCCTCCTGCACGAGGTCGGCGAGTGGCAGGCCCTGGTTCTGGTAGCGACGCGCGTTGGAGGCGACCAGGCGCAGGTTGGAGTTGATCATCAGTTCCTTCGCGCGCAGGTCACCGCGCTCGATCCGCTGCGCCAGTTCGATCTCCTGGTCGGGAGTGAGCAGGGGATAGCGCCGCGAGTGCGCGAGCAACTGGTCGACGGACTCGGGGATGAAGCTTTCGGGTTCGGGGGCCGCCACCGGACGGCGACGACGGGCGCTCGCGGCGGGCTCGGAACGGCTCTCCGCGAAGGGCGAATCGAGGGCGGCGGGCGCTTGCACGGCGTCGCGCGGGGCGTCTGCGGCCTCCAAAGTGTCTAGTGTGGTGATCTGACGGCTATCGTCTGTCATGAGTCTGGTCCTTCGAGTTGAAAAGAGGGCCCTGGCGGGGGCTGGGCCCTTGCCCGAAGTAGGAGGTCCGGCTTGCCGGTCTCTTATCTCCGATGCTTGGAGTCGGAATTATAGGGCACAATAGTTGCGTTGTCAATTATCCCTGGCGTAGCGGCGTAACGCGCGCGTTGGTCCACCCTGTATACGGCGGCGCGCCCTTGTTGGAGCCCATCGGCGACCCATAAGTTGCTCTACCCGAGAACATGATCTACCCACCTGGGCAGATCGTTATGCGGTGGTTATCTGTCGTGATGCGCTTCTTTATTCGCGCGCCGTGCCGAGAAACCTGCGCGGCTGCTGTTCGGCTCATCGGACGGCCGCGTGGTTGGCGCGAGCAGGCGGCGTCTTCCCTGGCCGAGTGGATGGCCGCCCGCGCCACTGCCAGCGGTGGGAGCATCGAGCGTGGCCGTGGCTCGGGCGCGACCTTACAGCAATGACCCGCGCCAAAGCTACCGAGACGATTCGCAACCGACCAAAACTCGGCGCCGCTCGCGTCGGCGCCCGGTAGGCTTTGACGATGGAGTCCTCAGGTCAGCTGCTGCCGGTCGAAGGCCACCACCTGAGGGGTATCTCCCCGCGCGCCTTTCAGCATCCCGCCGACCGCGCCGCGACAGCGGCGCTGAAATCGATCCCGTACCTGGACACGGTGGTGCGCAAGCTGATCGAGCTGGGCTACGAGCGCGCGCTGCGCCAGAGCTACCTCGGCTCAGCCGTGAGGCTCTCCGAAGAGCAGCTCGGCGACGTGTGGCGCGAGCACGCGATCGCCTACACCACGCTGGACATGGTCGATGTGCCCGACCTCTACCTCACGCAGTACCCGTCGCCGAACGCGATGGCGATCGGCGCCAAGCGCCCGATCGTGGTGGTGCAGTCGGAGCTCGTGGGGCTGTTGGATGCCGGGCAGCGCCGCGCGGTGTTCGCGCACGAGGCCGCGCACATCCTCGCCGACCACCAGCTGTACCGCACCGCGCTCTACATCCTGATGCTGCTGGGGCGGACGTCGCGGCTGCTGCTGCCGCTGGCGCCGATCCGCACGGCGTTGATGGAGTGGGAGCGTGCGACGGAGCTGAGCGCCGACCGCGCGGCGGCGCTCGTCACGCGCGACCCGCTGACGGTGTGCCGCACGCTGATGTGCCTCTCCGCCGGGGCGATGGTGGACAAGCTCGACCTCGACGTGTTCATGCGCCAGGGTCTCGACTACGCCGAGAAGGGCGGTGGACTGGAGCGCCTGACCCGCTTGCTGATCGACCTGGGCGTCAGCCATCCGATGCCGGTGAAGCGCACGCACGAGTTGATGGCGTGGGTGCGCTCGGGCGAGTTCGACCGGATCGTCGGCGGCGAGTACCCCACGCGCGACGAACCGGTCGATGCTCGCGCCGAGGGCAGCGAGGCGGTGTCGCACTACTCCGAGCGCTTCCGCGACGCCTTCCGCGACGCCGGCGAGTCGATCAACTCCGTCGGCAAGCAGCTCGCCGGCTGGCTGC
>CAYNGQ010000051.1:0-9019 GCA_964396735.1 uncultured Solirubrobacteraceae bacterium
TCCAACGAGCAGGTGGACAGCGCGCAGCTGATGCTCGACCAGAACCAAATGTTCCGCGAACAGGCGCTCGGCAGCTTCTACGACCTGTTTCTCGCCGTCACCTCCAACCCCGCGATGCTGGTGTTCCTCGACGGCATCGAGAACGAAAAGGGGGACTCCAACGAGAACTATGCACGCGAGATGATGGAGCTCTTCTCGCTGGGCGCCGACCGCGGCGCTTACACCGAGGACGACGTGCGGGAAATGGGGCGCGCGCTGACCGGGTGGCAGGCGGAATGGTCGTCTGAAGGAGGGATGCACAACTTTCACTACGACCCCTCCAAGCACGACGAAGGCCAGAAGACCGTGTTCGGGCAGACGGGCAACTGGGATTGGGAAGACGCGGTGGGGATGTGCGTCGCGCATCCGCTGCACCCTTCGTTCTTCGTCACCAAGCTGTGGGGCTATTTCATCCCCACGCAGCCCGACGAAGCGACGCTGGCCTCGCTGCAGGGCATCTACACGAGCTCGGGCTTCAGCATCAGGGCGGTGGTCGAGGCGATCCTCCAGCACCCCGACTTCTACGAAGGCCCCGAGCTGGTGACGCCCCCGGTCGTCTACAACGCCGGGCTGCTGCGCGCGATCGGCCGCTACATCGACACGACCGCGTGGGCGTGGTTGTCATCAGGGGCGGGGCAGCAGCTGTTCTACCCGCCCAACGTCTCCGGCTGGGAATTCAGCCGCTGGCTGGACACCTCCACCGTGCGGGCGCGCTGGGAACTGGCCAACTACGTGGTCGCCAACACCTACCCCAACCCGTGGCCGGCCGAAGGCGAACCGGAATACGACCCGACCGAGACCGCCGCCCAGGCGCTTGCGAGTGCACTCGCGTACTGGGGCCAGCCGCCGCTGTCGAGCGAATCGCAGCAGTGCATTGCGCAGTTTGCGCAGTCATGCCTGCCTGCCGACATAGCGGAATGGGAGCAGAGCTCCTACCGGGCGATCCGCCAGAACGCGCTGCGCATGCTGATCGCCACTTCCCCCGACATGCAGGTGAGCTGATGTCCGGCTGCTCATGCAACGACTTCAACCGTGCTCAGCTACTGCGTCGCGGCGTCGCGGTGGCGGGCAAAGGGCTGCCGGCGATCGAGCCGGGGATGCCGCTGCCGGCGGGCACGGGGATGGACCGCCGCAGCTTCCTGCTGCGCACGGCCGGCGCGGTGGTGTCGGTGTACGGCGCCTCGATGCTGGGGGCGCGCCACTTCGAAGAGGGCATCGCCCAGGCCGCCGCCGCCTCCCCGAACCAGCCGGTGTTGGTGTCGATCTTCATGGAAGGCGGGTGGGACGCGCTGTCGGTGCTGGCGCCGGTGAAGGAAGCGCGCTACCGCGAATTGCGGCCTGCACTCGCGCTCCCCGAAGGCAGTGGCGAACCCTTCGGCGAGGACCCCGACCTGATGTGGCACCCCCAAGCGCAGGGTCTCGCGACGCTGCACGGCGAGGGCAAGGTGACGGTGTTCCCGGCCGTCGGGTACGACCCGCCCGACGAGAGCCACTTCACCAGCCGCCACTACTGGGAGGTTGGCCAGCTGGACACCAACGCGCGCAGCGGCTGGATCGGACGCTTCCTCGACGCGACCGGCGAACCGAACAACCCGCTGCAGGGCCTCTCGCTCGACTACAGCCTCGCGCCCGCGCTGGCGACGGAAAAGATGCCGGTGGCGGCCGTCTCATCGCCCACCGACTACAACATGTGGGCGTACGGCTTCGACGAACCGATCGCGGGGCCGGCGATGGAAGCCTTCGGTCAGCTGGGCGCCCTTGGAGCGCCCTCGCCCGCCTACGCGCAGGCGCGCGGCGCCGCGTGGGACACGAGCATCGTGCTGAAGGAGATGGCGCCGTTCGTGGGCCCGGAAGGCAAGCCGACATACACAGCGCCCGTACCGTACCCGAAGGACGGCGGCGAATTCGCCGGCCGCCTGGAAGCGCTCGCGGCGATGCTGGCGGCGGGGCTGCCGATCAAGTGCGCCTCGCTGACAGGGATCGGCACCTACGACACCCACTCCGACGAGCCGACCACGCTGAGCACCAACCTCGGCCAGACCGTGGAATCGGTGGTGGCGTTCCAGCGCGACCTCGAAGCGCGCAAGCTCGACGACCGCGTGATCGTCCAGCTGTGGTCGGAGTTCGGCCGCCACCCCCAGGAAAACGGCTCGGGCACCGACCACGGCGCGGCCGGCGTGGCGTTCCTGATCGGCACGCAGGTGGCGGGCACGATGATCGGCGAGTTCCCCGGCCTCGCGAAACTCGACGAAAACGAAAACCTCGTCAACACCTCGGACTTCCGCGCGATGTACTGCTCGCTGCTGGAGCAGTGGTTCCAAACCGAAGCGGGTCTCGTGATCCCCGAAGCGGCGTCGTTCGAACGGCCGACGTTGCTGAAGGCGTAGCGAAGTCCCGGGCGGGCTGGGTGACGCACGAGATCTACACGCTGGCCAGCGCTGGAGCGACTGCGTCGGATCCAACCCGGACGATCTCGGGGACAGTGATCTTGATCTCCCCCGTATCGTCAAGCAGCGACTTGGCTCCCACGATCGTCACCCCGACCAGGCTTCCCGCGGCATCGAAGCGCAAAGCGTGGCCCTCCGGCGACTCGTCAAAGGCCGCCGCTGAAGATGGATCACCCTTGTGCAGATAGAGCACATCGACCTCCGCGTCGTAGAAGACGTTGTCGAATGTGAATGGGCCGATCGTGATGGTCATGGCGCCGATCTGGTGGCGTAGGCTGTGACGACGTGCCCACGTCCTTCACTGTAGGCCACGACGACCTTCAGCCAGTCGCTGGGTTCGTCTGTCTTCAAGTAGTACCACTCCTCGTTGCCGAGCCTGCCGAGCATGCGACGGTCGGGAGCTTGCACAGCGCGTAGCACGATCTCGCCAAACGGCTCGATCTCAGGGTGTCGCTCAATGATGTGGCCCCATCGCTCCTCGGTCAACTCGACCGTCGTTCCCCTGGGGTCACTGATCGCCGCACGAACTGTCATCTACGCGAGGGTACGTGCCACTTGGGACGGTTCAGTGGCTCGGCCACGCTGCTCATCAGGCAAGATCGTCGCTAGCGTTCGTTGCATGAGCAACGGCCCCTGCGCATGAGCGCGCTCGAAGTGATTTGGCACGGGCTGCGCGACTCGCTGCTGATGGCGTGGGAGGTGTGGTGGGCGCTGGTGCTGGGCTTCGCGATCAGCGCGATCGTGCAGGCGTGGGCGCCGCGCGAGCGCGTGCAGGAGGCGCTGGCGGGCGAAGGGCCGAGGCCCGTGGCGCTTGCGACCGGCCTCGGAGCGGCCTCCTCGTCGTGCTCCTACGCGGCGGTGGCGATCGCGCGCTCGCTGTTCGCCAAGGGCGCCTCTTCCGCGACCTCGCTGGCGTTCCAGTTCGCCTCGACCAACCTCGTGTGGGAGCTCGGCCTCGTGTTGTGGGTGCTGATCGGCTGGCAGTTCACGCTCGCGGAGTATCTCGGAGGCGTGGTGATGATCGCGCTGATGGCGCTGGCGCTGCGCCTGTTCGTGCCGGCACGGCTGGAGGCCCGCGCGCGCGAGCACGCACAGAACGTGACGGAGGACGGCCACCACCATCACCACCACGATGGCCAAGAGCACCATGCGGCCGGCGACGGTCACGACCACCGTGGCGAGGCCGAGCGTGGCTGGCGCGAGCGCCTGACCTCGCGGGCCGCGTGGACAGAGGTGGCGGGCAACTTCCGCATGGATTGGGCGATGGTCTACCGGGAGATCGCGGTCGGCTTTCTGCTGGCGGGCTTCATCGCCCAGCTTGGCCACGGCTTCTTCGAGGACCTCTTCATCGTCAACGCCCCCGCGCCGTGGCCGGCGATCGAGAGTGCGCTCATGGGCCCGCTGATCGCGGTGGCCTCATTCGTCTGCTCGATCGGCAACGTGCCGCTCGCGGCGGTGCTGTGGTCGGGCGGGATCGGCTTCGCCGGGGTGCTGGCGTTCCTGTTCGCCGACCTGATCGTGCTGCCGATCATCCTGATCTACCGTAAATACTACGGACGCGAGTACGCGCTGCGAACCGTCGCGTTGATGTACTGCACGATGGTGCTCGCCGCGCTGATCGTCGCCGCCCTTTTCAGCGTCCTCGGCCTGATCCCTACCGGTCCGCGCCCCAGCACCACGGCCGTGTTCGGCAAGGTCGCATTCGACTACAAGCTCGTGCTGAACGTGCTCGCCGCGCTCGTGTTCATCGCCCTCCTGCGGCTCGGCACGGGGCGCGCCGAACACGGCGAGCGGACCGTCGCCGACACCGCCTGAGGCCCAGCTGCCTCGCCGCCGCCGTGTAGGCTCAAGCGCCGATGACCGCTCACGGCCGAACCGCGCGATGAGACGCCCCGCCGCGATACCCCTGGCGGGCCGGCGCGTGCTGATCACCGGAGCGGCGCGGGGGATCGGTGCCGGGGCGGCGCGGCGGCTCCACGCGCGCGGGGCGCGGGTGGCGCTGGCGGGGCTGGAGCCCGAGCTGCTGGCGCAGGTCGCCGCGGAGTGTGGCGATGCGCCGTGGTTCGAGTGCGACGTCACCGACCGCGCCCAGGTCGATCAGGCGGTGGAGGGTGCCGTCGAGCGGCTCGGGGGCCTCGACGTCGCGATCGCCAACGCCGGCGTCGCCGCGCAGCTGCCGCTGGTGGGAGGCGATCCGGCGATCTTCGAGCGCACGATCGCGGTCAACCTGCTCGGCGTCTACTACACGCTGCGCGCGGCCGGGCCGCACATCTCCCACCCGCGCGGCTACGCGCTGCCGATCGCCTCGCTGGCGGGGGCGCTGCACGCGCCGATGATGGGCGCCTACAGCTCCTCGAAGGCCGCCGTGGAGGCGCTTGGCAATACGCTGCGCGTCGAGCTGCTGCACACCGGCGCACGCGTCGGTGTGGCCTACTTCGGCTTCATCGACACCGAGATGGTCAAACGCGGGATGCAGACGCGCGCCGTCGAGCAGGCCCCGCGTCTGCGCCAGGCTATTGTCAAACCGGTGCCGCCGGCGCGCGCGATCGAGGCGATCGAGCGCGGGGTCGAGCGCCGCGCCAAGCGCGTGACCGCGCCGGGGTGGGTTGGGCCCGCTCTGCCACTGAGGATGCTGCTGCAACCGCTCGTCGATCGCTCCGGCGGCGGGCTCGAGCAGGCGCTGGCGGTCGCCCGCGAGGAGCAGGTGTCGCTTACGACGCTCCAGCCCGATTCTCGCTGACTGAACGAAAAGATGCGTGGGCGTACCGCAACCTGGGTATAGTTGGGTGTGTTGTGTAAGAGGATGAGGAATTGCCCTGGGGCTACAAGGAGGGATCACGCATGAGGTTTCCCGTTGACATGACGGCTCGGTACGTCCGGGTCTGGACTACCGCGCTGCTCACATGTGGGGGCCTCGCGCTCGCCGTTCTCGCGCCCGCTGCGCAGGCGGCTCCGGAAGCGCTTAGCGTCAAGACTCTCGTTGCTGCCAATTGTTCGGCTGGCCCCAAACATGAAGAATGCGGCTCGGAAACGATTACTAAAGCCGGGTTTCCGTTCGAATATTCAGTGCCTAAGGAACCCACCCACGCGGAAGCCGAAGAACAGGGCTACAGGCAGGCGGCCGGCCATCCCGCGTGGGGGATCACGGACTTCGAAATCGCCACCATCAACTATGGGGAAAAACCTCCGACAAAGCCGGGGAAAGTGCCCGACGCCGAGCCATTGGCCCTAGTCACGCACGTTCGCACCGATGTTGGTCCGGGCGTGAGCACCAATCCTGAGGCGGTGGCACAGTGCTCGATGAAGGAATTCGATGGCAACGCGAACGAAAAAGAAGAAGAAGCCATTCCGGGATCGGGCTTCTACGTTCAGCCAAAATGCTCGGAAACGGAACCTAAAAGCACAGTTATCGGCGAAAACAAAGTTACCGCATACACTGGAGAAGAACTTGGTTTTCCGGGATCGGAAGTAGTTGACCTACCTCTGAAAGGCATCGTCTACAACCTCGTGCAGCCAGAAGGCCGCGCATCCGACTTCGGGGTTGCGCTGGAACTTCCGAAAAAATTTACCGAAACTCAGCTTAAAGAAGCATTCGCTGCGCATCCGCTTCCCGAAAGCGAGTTCCCCGGGAAAACCAAACCCGAAAAAGAATTCGAAAAAGCGGCCACCGAAAAAGCACTCGAGGAAGGGCAGTACTACGCCCACACCTTCATTGAAGGCGGCGTGGAATGGGCCAAGGAAGCAAACGGCACCGGCGTGGGCAACTACCACGACTACTACGAAATCAACGTCTCCCCGGCACTTCCGCTGATCTCCTCGCGCCTGATCCTCAAAGGCGATATCGGTAACACGGGCAAGGGCGGATTCATCACAAACCCAAGCCACTGCACCGTCCCGGGCGAAGCCACCAGGAACAAGATCACGCTCACCTCCCTTGGCGGCCAGACGGCCACGAAGGAATACTTCGCCCCGATCGACACCGAAGGCTGCAATGGCGCCTCGCCCTTCTCGCCGGTGCCGTTCGCGCCAACCTTCTCGATGAAAACCGAAACCACCCAGTCCGATCAGCCGACCGGGGTCACCACCGAACTGAAGCTGCCGCACGCTGCCGGCAACAAAGAAATCGACTCCTCGCAGCTGAACACCGCCGTCGTCACGCTGCCCGAAGGGATGACGCTCAACCCGTCGGCCGCGCATGGCCTGCAGGCATGCAAGCCCTCGCAGATTCACATGAGTGAACCGCTGGCCGCCACATGCCCCTACGGTTCAAAAATCGGCACGGTCACGATCAACGTGCCCGACCTGCCGGCGGAATCGCTCAAGGGGAACATCTACCTCGGCGGCTCGGAAACCGGGCAGATCACCGGGCAGCCGTATGTCATGTACCTCAACGCCGAATCGGCGCGCTACGGCGTCACCGTGCGGCTCAAAGGCACGGTTGAAGCGAACGTCACCACTGGGCGTGTGACGGCCACGTTCGAAAAGAACCCCGAACAGCCCTTCAGCGAAGTGATCCTGCACTTCAAAGACGGCCCGCTCGCGCCGATCGCCAATCCGCTCGCCTGCGGCACGGCGACGACCGAAACGAAACTGGTGCCGTACATCGGCGAAGAATTCACGAAGACGCCCTCGACCGCCTTCACGGTGGACAACAACGGCGCCGGCGAAGCGTGCAAATCGCCGCTGCCGTTCGCGCCCACGCAGGCATCCGAAAGTCAGCCCGCGACCGGTGGGGCGTCGACCAACTTCTCGTTCACCGTCACGCGGCCCTCGGGTCAGCAGTACCTGTCACAGATCAAGACCGTGCTGCCCGCCGGCCTCGTCGGGCGGATCCCCGCGGTGTCGCTCTGCACCGAAGCGCAGGTCGCCGAAGCGACCGCCGGCACCGGCGGCTGCCCGGCCTCCAGCCGGATCGGCTCGGTCACGGTGCTCGCCGGGGCGGGCTCCGCGCCCTATCAGTTCACCGGCTCGGCCTACCTGACGGGCCCCTACAGCGGCGCGCCGTACGGGATGGCGATCGTGGTGCCCGCGGTTGCCGGTCCGTTCAGCCTCGGCAACGTGGTTACGCACGAGACGATCAACGTCGAACCGTACACCTCGCGCGTGGTGGTGGCCGGCAGCGTGCCGACGATCTACAAGGGCATCCCGCTGCGGATGCAGAGCCTCAACGTGGAAGTCAACCGCCAGGGCTTCATGCTCAACCCGACCAGCTGCAGCAAAACGCTCCTGACCGAATCGACGCTCACGGGCATCACGCTGCTGGGGTCGAGCACGACGACCACGGCGAGCGTCTCCAGCCCGCTGGTCACCGAAGAATGCAACAAGCTGGCGTTCAAGCCCAGCTTCGCCGCGATCGCCGGCGCGAAAACCTCGCGCACCAACGGCGCCAACATCGAAGTCAACATCGGCCTGCCGACCGGCCAGGCGAACATCCTGCAGGTGACGACCACGCTGCCCAAGCAGCTCCCGGTGCGCCTCTCGACGCTCTCCAAAGCCTGCCCGGCGGCGACCTTCGAAGCTGGCCCCGCCCCCGGTGGTTGCTCCAAGGAAGCGAACGTCGGCACCGTCAAAGCGACCACGCCGGTGCTGCCGGGGACGCTCACCGGCACCGCCTGGCTGGTGTCGCACGGCAACGAAGCCTACCCCAACCTCGATCTGATCCTGAACGGGGACGGCGTCACGGTGATCCTCGTGGGGCGCACCAAAGTGTCCAACTCGCAGATCACCACCTCGTTCAACACGCTGCCCGACGTGCCGGTCTCGAACATCTCGCTCTACCTGCCGTCGGCCCCCAACTCGGTGCTGGGCGCCAACGGCAGCCTGTGCCGCTCGAAGCTGACGATGCCCACCACGCTCGTCGGCCAGAACCTGGCGACGATCCTGATGTCGCCCGTCATCGCCGTGCGCAACTGCCCGGTGGAAGTCGTCAAACACAGCACCAAGGGCACCACGGCGACGCTCAACGTGCAGCTGCCGGCGGCCGGCAGCGTCAGCGGCGGCGGCACCGACCTCAAATTCACCAAGCGCAGCGTCGGCGCGGGCGGGCGCACCAACGTCAAGGTGTCGCTCACCTCGACCGGCAAGCAGGTGCTGCGCAAATTCCGCCAGTTGCGGATCAAGGTGCGCGTCGGCTTCGTGCCGAAGAGCAAGAAAGGCAACATCACCTCCAAGGCGTTTGCCACGGTGACGTTCAGAGCCTGAGGGGGTCACGGGCGGGGCGGGTCTCACCCACCTCCGCCAGGGACACACAGGGAGGGACACACAGAGGCGCCGTCGCGGCTTGTCCGGGGCGGCGTTTTCTGTTGCGTGAGTAGAAACCACGTGTGGGGGTAATAGAGATGTGTGAGGATCGGAGAGGTAAGGATCTGGCTGGTGGCCGCGCTGGTCTGCTGCGCGGCCACCAGCGTCGCGGCGCCCGCGGCTTCTTCCGCAGCGTTTGGGGTGAACAAGTGGGAAGCGGGCACGTGCAAGGAAAAGGCTTGCAACAGTGAAGGGAAGGATCCCGCCGCCGAATTCTACACGCAGGCCGCCGG
>CAYNGQ010000052.1:0-6228 GCA_964396735.1 uncultured Solirubrobacteraceae bacterium
CCTGCGCCTGCGCATCGCACAGCTCGCGGCCGGCGGCGGCGCGATGCTCGCAGTCAGCTTCGTGTGGTACGGCGCGATGATGCTGGTCCCCGCCGCCCACCGGCCGTTCGTCGGCGACACCACCGACAACTCGTGGTTCTCGCTGATCTTTGGGGCCAACGGGCTGGGTCGCGTCTCCGGCAACGGCGCCGCCAGCGGGGTGGGCGGGGCTCCTGGAGGAACGGGAACCTTCGGCGGCGCCCCCGGTTTCACACGGCTCTTCAACCCGATCGTCGGCGGCCAGATCTCGTGGCTGCTGCCGCTCGCGCTGCTCGGGTTGCTGCTCGGCCTGTGGGCGCGGCGGCGCGCGCCTCGCACCGACGCCGCCCGCTCCGCCTACATCCTGTGGGGCGGCTGGGGCGTGGTCTCGTGGGCGATCTTCAGCTTCTCGGAAGGCATCTTCCACCCCTACTACACCACCGCGCTCGCCCCCGCCGTGGCGGTGCTCGCCGCCAGCGCCCTGGTTGAGATGTGGGACCGCGCGCGGCGCTCGATCGCGTGGGCCGCCGCACTTGGCGCCGTCGCGATCGGTACCGCCGTGTGGGCCGCCGCGCTGCTCGCCCGCGCCAGCGGGTTCGTGCCGTGGCTGGCACCCACCGCGATCGTGCTCGCCGCACTCGCCAGCGGCGCGCTATTGCTCGCACGGGTCGAATCCGCGCGGCGCCCACACGCCCCGAACCTGCGCGTGCTGCTCCCCTTCGCGGCAGTTGCGGGACTGGTGGGCGTGCTCGCCGGCCCCACCTCCTACGCGATCGCCACCGTCGGCGACACGCTCACCGGCGGCAATCCGCTCGCCGGCCCCGCGAGCGCGAATATTGGCCTCGCCCGCACACCCGGCGGCGGGGTCGGTGGCAGCAGGCCCAGCGGCTTGGGAGGCTTCCCGCCGGGAGGGGCAACCTCGAGCGCGGGCGGACCTGGTGGGCAGCAGCCGATCCAGCCTCAGCGCAACTTCGCACAGCACAACGGTCCACCTCAGAGTCCCCCGCATGGCATCGGCATCCGAGGGATCGGGCCTGGTGGACCGGGCTCAGCTCCCGTGCGCGGCGCCGGTACCGCGAGCGCGAACGTCAGCAGCGCGGTGATCGAGTACCTGGAGGCCCACCAGGGCTCCGCCAAGTACATGGTTGCCGCGGTCGGCTCCAACACCGCGGGCACGATCGCCCTGCAGAGCGCCCGCAACGTGATCGACATGGGCGGCTTCATGGGCGCCGATCCCGCACCCACCCTCGCGCAGGTCCAGCATCTGATCGACACCCGCCAGCTGCACTACGTCCTGCTCGGCGGCTCCGGCGGCGGATTCGGCGGCGGCGGAGCCACGGCCGGCCCTGGCGGTGGGTTCGGCGACAGCACCGCCACGAGCCGCTCTGGCAGCCGACTTGGCGGCAGCGCCGCCGCAGGCGCACCAGGCAGCGGTGGGCCCGGAGCCACGGGCGCGAGCAATGCAACCGTCGAGACGCGCGACCGGTGGATCGAAACCCACGGCACCGTGGTGCACGTAGCCGGACAGATCACCTCAGGAGCGGGCGTCAAGCTCTACTACTTCGCCAGCTGAGCGGAGATCGCACGCGCGTGCCTGGACTATTCTCAACCGATGAGCGCGTGGGGAGCGAGCGCCGCCGACGCCGCCGTGTCGGTGACGTTCGACAATCTCGGCGAGGCTGCCCAGCTGCAGCTGGGGATGTGGCCCGAGGACGTGCCCCAGGGGGAGCACTTTACGGTGCTCGAAGTGCTCCCCCGGCTGCTGGAGCTGCTGGCGGCTCGGGGCGTGCGGGCTACCTTCTTCGTCGAGGGGCTCAACGCCGAGATGTACCCCGCCGCACTGCACGATCTGGCACAGGCGGGCCACGAGGTCGCGGTGCACGCCTGGCGTCACGAGGAGTGGGGGGCGCTTGACGGTCCCACCGAGGCGGCGCTGCTCGACCGCGCCACGGAGGCCATGCGCTCGATCGGGATCGAGCCGCGCGGCTTTCGCCCCCCCGGCGGAGGACTGACGGCGCGCACACTCTCGCTACTTGGGGAGCGCGGCTACAGCTACCTCTCCCCCGCCGGCGAGCGCGAGGGGATGCTCGACGGCCTCGCCGTGCTGCCGTTCCGCTGGCAGCTACTCGACGCCTACGCGTTTCTCCCGCAGTTCGCCGGGCTGCGCGAGCGCTACCGCGGCGATCCCGAGCCGTACGGGCCCGAGCAGCTGCGCGAGGAGTTGATCGCCGCGCTGCGCGCGCACGCGCGGCGCACAGGCCACCTCGCGCTGTTGTTCCACCCCTTCGCGGTCGCCTTCACCGGCGAGCCCGGCTGGGACGCACTGGATGCCGTACTCGCGGAGGCGGTCCACCTCACGACCGCCGGCGCCCTCGCGCTGCCGCGCATGGATGAGGCTGCCGCTTGGATGCTCACACACGCCGAGGACTTCCACCACCCACCACAGCTCGACGACGCCACCTGGATGGCGCCATCGGAGTAAAAAGGAGCGGGAGCGCGATGCCACGGAGAGTGATGGTGAAAGCAACCGGAGTCGTATGGAAAAGCCCAAGGTTGCGACGCGCGATCCTGCGGCGAGCGGCGCACAGAGCCAAAAAAGCCTGGGCAACACCTACGGGCGTAGTGCCGGTGCACGGGAGGACGAAGCCCTTGCCGCGTCGAGCCCTTCGGCCACGCCGCCCATTCACGATCATGAACGCACTCGGCACCGCCGCGCATCACACCTTCGAGGTGCGCGCCGGCGTGGGGCTGGTGTTCGAGCCGTTCATCGGCCGGCGCGGCGCGGTGGCGCTGTGGGCCACGGGGCTGCCCGCGTGGGCCGCGGCGGCGTGGCTGGGCGAGGGCGAGGCGATCGAGAAGTGGCTGGCGCTCAACAACGGCGCCGGATTGGCGGGCGGGATCGTGCACTTCGTCGCATGGCCGTGGGAGCTGCGCGGCGGCATCCCCCAACTCGTCGAAGCCGAGGGGATGACGCCCGAGCAGCTGCCCGCCTACAACCGGGTCCTGCAGCTGTGGGTGCTTGCGGGTGCGCTGGCGCTCGCGCTGGAGACCCCGCGCCACGCGCGGCGCTGGGCGTTTGCGGGGCTGCTGCTCGGCGAGCCGCTGCGCCGTTCGGCGATCCACCACTTCCGCTGGGCGCACGAGCAGGCCGAGCGCGAGCCCGAACGCTGGAGCCCGATGTTGCGCGAACAGGCGCCCGGGCGCGCCGAGCAGGCGGCGTGAGGCCGGCCGCGCCCATCAACCCTCGGCGCCCGAGCACGCCAGAGGCGCAGGCGGTGTGAGCAAGTCCCAACCCGCATCGCCTCCTTCGCAGTCTGATTCGCGGCCGCAGGCCGCGCACGACCGGCGCCTGCTGCCGGTGCTGCTGGCGCTGACCGTCACCACCGGGCTGATCGATGCAGTCAGCTACCTCGGGCTGGGCCACGTCTTCACCGCCAACATGACCGGCAATGTCGTCCTGCTCGGGTTCGGTCTGGCCCACGCCGGGGGGCTGCCGGTGCTGGCACCGCTGATCTCGCTGCTCGCCTTCCTGCTCGGCGCGGGCATCGGCGGACGCATCGCCGCCCGCTTGGCCGAGCGCCGCCGCCGGCACGTGAGCGTCGCGCTGGCCCTCGAGGCGGGGCTGCTCGCCTGCGCCGCGGTGCTCGCCGCCGCCGTCACCGTCACGATCGGCTCGCTCGTCGCCTACGCGGTGATCGCGCTGGTGGCGATCGCGATGGGCGTGCGCAACGCAACCGTGCGCAAGCTCGCGGTCCCCGACCTCACCACCACCGTCATGACGCTGACGCTCACCGGCCTCGTGGCCGACCCGGCGGGCGGCGCCCCGCGCAACTCCCGCCGGCGTACTGGCGCGGTGGTGGCGCTGCTCCTCGGCGCCCTGATCGGCGCGCTGCTCGAGCAGCAGAGTCTCACGCTCCCGCTCGCCCTCGCCGCGGGCATGGCGGCAGCGACGCTCGCGGGCTTCACCGCCGCGCGGCGGTAGAGGGCCTGTGACCGGAGAGGCGCAACCGGCCCCCCGACCGGTCGCGCCTCCCACCTCCGGGCCCTGCCAGCCCGGTCCCCCAGCTGCGGCCCAAGCTCAGCGCATGCGGGGATCGATGTAGACGTCGTCGATCCGCGATTCGCCGGTGAGCGCCGTGAAGCGCAGCGCCACCTGCGCGGTGCCGCCGGAGAGCAGGCCACCCACGACCGAGCCCGTGAGCATCGGCAGGGTCGGCTGCCAGCTGCCGCTCAGCGCCACCGCGCCCAGTGGCAGGGCGACGGGACCGAGCACAGTTTTGTAGACGACCTGGACGAGCACCGTCGAGAGCAGGCTACCGTTGCGCGCGAAGAACCGGAAGGAGGGGTAGCTTGCGTTCACGCAGGTGTATGGCGACTGCGCCGAAGCGCCCGCCGGCAGCGCGAGCGAGTAATGGCCGACTTCGCCGGTGACCCCGTAGGGCTCGCTTTCAGGAGCGCGCGACGCACCGCCCTTGAGGTCCCACTGCGACAGCGAGCCCTCGAAGTCGCCCTGCGGCACCAGCTCGTAGTCATTGGTGTCTCCCCACCGGGCGAATGGCTGGCTGAGCGACGCTTCGTTGCAGGCGCCCGTGCTCACCAGAGCCGCCTGCGCCGAAGCGACCGGCAGCAGCGACGAGAATCCGAGGGTTGCCGCGAACAGGGCGATGCTCCCCAAGGCTGGGAGCGGGCGGCGAGTGAAAAAAGATGAAAACGAGAACACAAGAGCCTCCGTTTGTCCTACCGGCGGCCGAGCTATCTCCAATCCAAAAAAGGTCCGGCTCGACCCCTTCTCTCTCTCAACGAAGAGGGGGCCTGCTCGCCGGCCTCCGAGGAGACCTCTTGCTTTGCGTCCTCGTCTCGCGACGAGTTTGCCTTTTGCAGTATGTGTGTGAAATGTGAGCGCTTGAAGCTGACGGTCAGCATGAAGCACAGACCACCTCATGTGGAAGGGGCTTGGACGCATGTATGAGCTCAGGCGCTAGGGGGGCTCCAATAATTTGGATCTACACTGGTCAGCGAGCATCGTTCTGTTCACTGGAATCAAACACCGTTGCCTGCGATGGCCGATTGCCGGCCTTGCTCAAGGCGCGTGGGCCGCTGGGCGATATAAGCGCGCAGGGGTATGTAATCCGTGTCGGCGTACGCCATCATCGAGTCCGAGCGCGCGCGAACGTCGTTCCTGCGCCAGGGCCAGCGGATGGATGTGGCCGAGCGGCGTGGCGAACTGATCGTCGGCGGCGGTTTTGTGTGCGCCGCGCTGATGCTGGCGGCGAGCGCGGGTGAGCGGGAGTCGGGCGGATCGGTGTGGGGAGGGGTCGGATGGGAATCGCATCACTCCATCGCGGTGGCCGCTCTGTACGTGGTCGGCCTGGCCGTTGCGGGACGCATCAGGATCGACGTCGGCTCGGGCTTCACGGTTCCCACGCAGGCGGTGTTCGTGCCGCTGCTGTTCGCGGCGCCGCTCCCGTTCGTGCCGCTGCTGGTGGCGCTCTCGCTGGCGCTCGGGATGATGCCGGGGGTGCTGCGCGGTCGCGTTCCACCGAGCCGGCTGCTGACGGTGCCAGCCAACAGCTGGTTTTCGTTCGGGCCAGCGCTCGTGCTGCTGCTCGCGCACGACGCCAGCCCCACCGACCTGGCCGATCTGCGCTCGCTCGTCATCCTGCTGCTCGCGCTCGCCGCCCAGTTCACCTGCGACTTCGCCGCCAACGCCGTGCGCGAGCGCCTCTGCGGCGGCATCGGCATCCGCGAGCTCATCGGGGAGGTGCGCGAGGTCTACCTGATCGATGCCGCGCTCGCCCCCCTCGGACTGCTCGTGGCGATCGCGGGGGCACATCAGCGCTGGGCGGTGCTGCTGATCGCGCCGCTGTTTGCGATCCTGCGGATCTTCTCCAGGGAGCGCCGCACCCGCCTGGAGCAGTTGATCGAGCTGGGCGACGCCTATCGCGGCACCGCGCTCGTGCTGGGCGACGTGGTCGAGGCCGACGACGCCTACACCGGCGAGCACTGCCGCGGCGTGGTGCGCCTCGCACTCGAAGTGGCGGCGGCGCTGGAGCTGGACGCCCATCGCGCCCGCAACGTCGAGTTTGGCGCCCTCCTGCACGACGTCGGCAAGATCGCGGTGCCCAAGGAGATCGTCAACAAGCCCGGCAAGCTCGACCCCGACGAGTGGGAGATCATCAAGACCCACACGATCGAGGGCCAGCGGATGCT
>CAYNGQ010000053.1:0-1556 GCA_964396735.1 uncultured Solirubrobacteraceae bacterium
CTCGCTGATCCAGACGATCGGGCGCGCCGCGCGCAACGTCAACGGGGTGGTGCTGATGTACGCGGACAAGGAGACCCGCGCGATGAAGGCGGCGATCGAGGAGACCGACCGCCGCCGCGAGATCCAGGTGGCGTACAACGAGGAGCATGGGATCACCGCCGCCTCGATCGTCAAGGGCGTCTCGGACATCGCCGAGTTCCTGCAGAGCGACTCCAAGGTGCCGCGCGGGCGCCGTCAACGGCGCAGCGGCGCACGCGGAAAGGCCAAGGCGAGGGAGATGCCCACGCACGAGCTCGAGCGCCTCGCGGTGGAGCTCGAGGAGGAGATGCTCGTCGCGGCGGAGGAGCTGCGCTTCGAGTACGCCGCCCAGCTGCGCGACGAGATCCGCGAGCTGCGCCGCGACCTGCGCGAGGCCCAGGAGCTGGAGGCGCCCGCCGCGGAGCCGGCGCAGGAGCTGGCGTAGGCTGCCTCGCGGCGCGTCGCGTGCCGTAGAGACCGCGCGCTGCACGACAGGGGTGGCAGAGCGAATGTTGCGGTGGCGAGGGGCCAGAGTCGGGTCCGGTACGCTTGCGCACGGTGGAGATGGATCGCGAGAGCATCGAGCGGAGCGACTTCCCGCTCGTTCGGCGGGGATACGACCCAGCCGTGGTAGGCGCCCACCTGCGGGCCGTGGCGGCGACGGCGCAGGAGCTCTCTCGGCGCGCAGCGAGCGCCGCCGCCGAGCCCTCGCTCGGCTCGGCGGCGGCCACCAGGGTGCAGAGCATCCTCGAGGCGGCGCAAACCACCGCCGCGGAGATCGCGCGCGAAGCGCAACGGGAGGCGCAACGCACCCGCGAGGAGGCGGCCGGCGAGCTGGAGCGGGCGCGCGCGCACGTGGAGACACTCGCGCGTGCCGCCGCGGCGCTGCTCACCCAGGTGCAGTCGCTCGACGGCGAGGTCAGCGCGCTCGCGCGGAGCCTCCGCATGGAGGGCGCCTCGCAGCCGGACATGGCGAACGGGGGCACATCGCTGCAGGAGGACACATCACAGCCCGCTCCCGTGGCGGAGGATGAGCGGGAGAGATCGCTGCCCGCCACGGTCCCCGCGGATAAGGAGCAGCCAGCGGCTGTGTCGCCGGAATCGGGTGGGGCGAGGGAGCGCGAGGCGGCGCCGCCAGGATCGGCTCCCGCCGCTGAGGAGGAGCCCGAGACGGTGCCGCAGGGGGCCGAAGATCTCGACGGGGCGCGGCTGGTAGCGCTGAACATGGCGCTCAGCGGCGAGCCCCGCGAGCAAACCGACCGCTACCTCGCCGACAGCTTCCAGCTCTCCAACCGCGCCAAGCTGCTCGACGAGGTATACGCCGCAGTCGAGGGTTGAACGCGGGTTGCGCCCACCGCACGAGCGCCGACCACGCCCCGCAACACGGCGACGGCGCATCCAACTACAATCCGCGGTCCACACACTCATGCGCCTGTAGCTCAGTGGTCAACGGCAACCTACGGGGTGCCAAAGAGCAGCGGCCTTTCAAGCCGCAGGTCGGGGGTTCGATTCCCCCCAGGCGCATCTCCCGGGACCCA
>CAYNGQ010000054.1:0-4299 GCA_964396735.1 uncultured Solirubrobacteraceae bacterium
CTCCTCGCCGACGGGTGGAATCTCAGGATCGAGCGGGCTCATGCAACGCTTCCAACCACGCTCATGAGACGTACAGGGCGGCGACGACGAACGTGATGCCGAACATGAACAGGCAGATCCCGCTGACGATCAGGGCCAAGCGGATGTTCTTGCGGGCGAGGCGACGATCCATGGCAGCGCAGTTTACAGATGGAGGCGGGCGTCGAGCACCATCGCGCTGAACAGCAGCGCCAGGTAGGCCAGCGAGAAGAGGTAGAGCTGAAGTGCGCTGCGCCGATCGGCCCGGCGATAGAGGCGCACGGCGCCGCCGATGAAGCCGAGGCCGAGCACCAGGGAGGCCGCCAGGTAGATCCCTCCGAAGCCGGCGGCGCAGAAGGGCAGCTGCGTGACCGCGTACAGCAGCACCGCGTACAGCAGGATCTGCCGGCGCGTCTCGGCCTCGCCGCGCACGACCGGCAGCATCGGCACACCGACCTTCTCGTACTCCCCCTTCATCAGCAGCGACAGCGCCCAGAAGTGCGGCGGGGTCCAGAAGAACACGATGAAGAACAGCAGCACCGCGGTGGCGCTGATCGAACCGGTCACCGCTGCCCATCCGACCAGCGGCGGCACGGCGCCGGCAGCGCCCCCGATCACGATGTTCTGCGGGGTGCGCCGCTTCAGCCACATGGTGTAGACGAGCACGTAGCCAAGGAAGCCGGCGAGCGCGAGGCTGGCGGCGAGCACGTTGACCGCCAAGGAGAGCTCCAGGAACGAGAGTGCCGCCAGGCAGCAGCCGAACGTGAGCGCGGCGGTGGGGGCAATCCGCCCAGCGGGTATCGGGCGCGTGGCGGTGCGCGCCATACGTGCGTCGATGTCGCGGTCAAACCAGTGGTTGACGGCCCCGGCTCCACCCGCGGAGAGGTAGCCGCCGAGGCAGGTGAGCGCGACCAGCAGCAGCGATGGATCTCCTGCAACATACATCGTGGTGATCGTCGTCAACAGCAGCAGCGACTGGACCTTCGGCTTGGTCAGCTCCAGGTAGTCGCTCGCCAGTTGCCGCGTGCGCGGGGCGAAGCCGGGGAGCGCCGCTTCGAGCGATTGGGACATGATGTCTACACGCCGACCTGCGTGGCCCCGACGGGCACGGTCGCCTGGCCGGGCGCTGGCTCGGCGGAGGTGCGGCGCTCGATCTCCAGACGAATGTCCTTCATCGGTTCGGCCGAGCGCACACGCGGGATCGCATCGAAGTTGTTGACGGCCGGGGGCGAGGTCGTGAACCACTCGAGCGTGTTCGCTTTCCACGGGTCGGGCCCCGCGATCGCGCCCCGCTTGAGGCTGCGCAGGACGTTGACGACGGTCACCAGCACCCCGCTGGCGAGGATGAAGGAGCCGATCGTCGAGATCAGGTTGTAGAGCGCGAGGTGGCCGACGTTTTCGTACTCGTACACCCGTCGCGGCATTCCTTCGAGGCCGATCGCGTGCTGGATCATGAAGGTCACGAGGATGCCCCAGAACATCAGCCAGAAGCTGAGCTTGCCGAGCCCTTCGTTCAGCATCCGCCCGGTGATCTTGGGGAACCAGTAATAGATCGCCGCGAAGATCGGCATCACCGACCCGCCCACCAGCACGAAGTGGATGTGGGCGACCACGAAGTAGGTTTCGTTGAGCTGCCAATCCACCGGGAACATCGCCAGGAAGACGCCGGAGATGCCGCCGATGATGAACAGCGCGATGAAGCCCACGCAGAACAGCAGCGGCGTCTTGTATTCGATCGTCCCGCGCCACAGCGTGCCGATCCAGTTGAAGATCTTCACGCCGGTGGGGATCGCGATCAGCATCGAGCTGAGCATCGCGAAGATGATGATCGCTTCGGGCAGGGGCGTCGCGAACATGTGGTGGGCCCACACGAGGAAGCCGAGGAACCCGATCGCGGCGGTGGAGGCGGCGATCGCCTTGTAGCCGAAGATCGGCTTGCGCGCGAACACGGGCAGGATCTCCGAGACGACCCCGAACGCGGGCAGCACCATGATGTAGACCTCGGGGTGCCCGAAGAACCAGAAGAGGTCCTGCCACAGCAGCGGCGAGCCGCCCGTGGCGGCGTCGAAGAAGTGGGTGCCGAAGTGCCGATCGGTGAGCAGCATCGTGACCGCCGCGGCGATCACCGGCAGCGCGAAGATCAGCAGCACCGAGTAGGTGAGGATCGCCCAGATGAACAACGGCAGCCGGCCCCAGCTCATTCCGCGCGCGCGCATGTTGGCGACCGTCACGTAGAAGTTGATCGCCCCCACGAGCGAGGAGATCCCGGTGAGGTGGATCAGGTAGATCCACGCGTCCTGGCCGCCGCCGGGGGAGAAGAAAGCGTTGGAGAGTGGCGGATAGCTCGTCCAGCCGGCTTCCGGCGGGTTCCAGAAGATCGAGGCGTAGAAGACGATCCCGCCGGCGAGCAGCAGCCAGAAGGAGAGCGCGTTCAGGCGCGGGAAGGCCATGTCGCGCGCGCCGATCATCAACGGCAGGAAGTAGTTGGCGAGACCCGCCATCATCGGCACGACGAACAGGAAGATCATCGTGGTGCCGTGCATCGTGAACAGCTGGTTGTAGGTCTGCGGGGCGACCAGCGTGTTCTCGGGAGCGCCCAGCTGCAGACGGATCATCAGCGCCTCGACGCCGCCGAGGATGAAGAACACGAACGTGAGGACCATGTACATGATCCCGATCCGCTTGTGATCGGTGGTAGTGAGCCAGCTCATGAAGCCGCGCTCCTCGCGATCGACGCGGTGGGCGACTACCTGAGGTGCGGGGGCTGCGTAGGTGGCCATGATCGGTTGCTTGCTCTCAGTTCTCGGTGGTGTAGTCGATGTCTGTGGGGAAGTTGGTGGTGTGGGGTTGGGGGGAGAGGGGTCTGAGGGCCCGCCCACCCGGGCCTGCCGGGGAGGGCGGGTTCTCGATCTGTCAGGGGTTCTCGACCTGTTCAGGTCCGGTACGGGAGTTGAGCGCGGTCCGTTCCTTGGCCGCGTCGCCCTCGGCTTCTTCGAGCATCCGCTTCTGGTTGGCCAGCCAGATGTCGAATTGGGCTGGTTCCTCGGCCCGCACGATCGCGATCATGCGGGCGTGGCCGCGACCGCATAGGTTGGCGCACTGCCCGCGGTAGACGCCGGGCTTTTCGATCTTGAACCAGCCGTAGTTGTGGTAGCCGGGAACGGCCTGATACTTGCCCCCGAGCGCGGGTATCCACCACGAGTGCACGACGTCCGAGGAGACGATGTTGAGCGTCACCGTGGTTTTCGTGGGGACGACCATTTCCGTGTAGGAATAAGGCGCCCCCAGCCCGTCGGGGTTGCTGGCGCCGGGGTAGACGTACTGCCAGATGAACTGGCGGCCGATGACCTGGATTTCCAGCGATTTGCCGTTGGGTGGCAGGTGCTTGTCGGCGGTGGCGTACAGCTCGCCGCTTTCCGCACCCAGCGCGTCCCCGCCGGCGTTCGAGTTGGGTGGGTCCTGGATCGCGGAGAGCTTGATGAACGTGATCGTCGAGAGCACCACGAGGATCGCCGCCGCTCCCAGGGTCCACCCGATCTCCAGGCGCGTGTTGCCGTGGATCTGCGCTGCCACCGCGCCCTTGCGCTTGCGGAACTTCCAGAGCGCATACCCGAGCGCCCCCTCGACGGTCACGAAGATCACGAGCGCGATATACAGCGTGATCTTGTAGAGGCTGTCGATTTCGTTGGCGTTCGCCGAGCCGCCCGACTTCGGGACGAAGAGTGAGGCTAGGGTTGTGGGCAGGAGGTGGTGCAAGGCGAGCGGGATTCTATTCAGGCTTGGGCGGAATGCGCTTGATGACGTTTGCCACGAGGGATTTGGTGCCCGCCCGCCCCATTTCTACCGGCCCGAGAACCGCGCCGCTCGCTTCTCCACGAACGCCGTCGCGCCCTCGACGAAGTCGTCGCTGCCGGCCAGCTCCTGCTGCAGCTTGGCCTCGAGCTCGAGCTGCTCGTCCATGCGCGTGTAAAGCCAGCTGTTGAGCAGACGCTTGGAGCCGGCGTAGGAGCGCGTCGGCCCGGCCGCGAGGCGTCGCGCGAGCGCGCCGGCCTCCGCGGGGAGCTGCTCGTCGGCGACGACGCGGTTGACGAGCCCCCACTCGAGCGCTTTTTGCGCGGGTAGCTTCTCACCGAGCATCATCATCTCCATCGCCCGCACACGGCCAACCGCTCGCGTCAGCAGGTAGGCGGTTCCAGCGTCCGGCACCACGCCGACGCGGCGAAACGCTTGGAGAAAATAAGCCTCCTCGGCGGCGAGGATAAGATCGCCGGCGAGGGCTAT
>CAYNGQ010000055.1:0-3330 GCA_964396735.1 uncultured Solirubrobacteraceae bacterium
GCAGGTCGTGCACGCGCCGCGGCTTGCGCGCGAGCAGCGTGGCGGAGTACAGCACCAGCGCGAACTTGAGCAGCTCGGCAGGCTCGAACTGGAAGAAGCTGGGGCCGATCCAGCGGCGCGCCCCGTTGATGCTGATGCCCACGTGCGGGATGTGCACCGCCAGCACCAGCGCGAACGACACCGCCAGCAGTGGCCCCACGATGTCCTGCACCTTTGCGATCCCGTGACGCGCGAGGTGGTGCATCAGCGCGAGCCCAAGCGCCCCGAAGATCACGAACTTCACTAGGTAGCTGCTGCCAGTGCCGCTCCCTTCCAGCAGCGCCGTGGCCGAGGAGGCGGAGTACACCATCACCGCTCCGAACGCCAGCAGGCAGAGCGTGGCGGTCAGCAGGATGCGGTGCTCGATCGGCTGCTGGCGGGCGGCTGCTGGCCGAAACGGGGATTCGCGCCGAAGGCGCGTGTCCCCCGGCTTCGGTCGAAACAGGGACCGATTGGGGAGACGCTCGCTTCGCTCGTATCCCCAAATCGGCCAGCGCCGCAGGCGCGTGTCCCCCGGCGTCGGTCGGTCCGCAGGCTGCTTGGAGCGACGCGCACGAGCGCCCGGCCCCTGGGCTTTGGCTTTGGCGTTCGTGCCGTGCGCGGCTGGTGGCATCCAGAGCCACTTCGACGCGGGGGCGTGAATGCCTCCCGCTGTGAACCGGCTTGGACAAGCGAATGAGGCATTCGGCAGGCACCGTGGCTATTCTTGCCTCATGGCCACGGTGGTGCTCGATCCCTACGCCTACGAGCTGGATGCGCTCAAGGAGCGCCGGCGGGTCTCCGGTCTTGATCGTCTCGATGAGATGTGGGAGGGTGTCCTGCACATGGTCCCCGCCCCGGACTACGGACACGCATCAGTCGAAGTGCGGCTGATGCGGATCCTGGGGCCGCACGCCGACGCGGCCGGCCTGGAGTTGATCGGCCAGTCCAACCTCGGCAAGGACGAACACGACTTCCGCGTCCCCGACGGCGCCCTGCACCGCCCCGGCAGCTCCGGCACCTGGCACCCAACCGCCGCGCTCGTCATCGAGATCGTCTCGCCTGGCGACGAGTCCTGGCAAAAGCTCCCCTTCTACGCCGCCCACGACGTCGACGAGGTGCTGATCGTCGATCCACGAGAGCGCGCCATCCACTGGCTCGGGCTCAGCGGCGGCGAGTACCGCCCAATCGAGCGCAGCGGCCTGATCGACGTCGGCGCAGCGGAGTTGGCGCAGCGGCTCGATTGGGCTCGCTGACACACCTGCGAATAGCGTACCCGGTCGCCACGGCCAGCAAGCGCGCAAATCGCGCTGCCGGCGGCAAGCTATCGCTTGTGAGCTTTGCTGTTCGCCGGGTGCTTCGCGGCGTTGGTGCCGTGGTGCTTGCGCTTGTGGCGCTTACCGTGTTTGGTGCTCGGCTTCCCGTGCGCCGGTTTCGAGGAGACGCCGGCCGAGGTCGAACCGCCTGCGGGCGCCGGCAAGCTGCTCCCGTCGGTGGTGGACTGACCGCCGACGAGCGGCACTTCGGGCTCGTTGCTTACCGGGCCGGGCGCGCCGGAGTGCTTCAGCGGTTCGACCAACTGTTCTTCTGGCGGTTCAAAGACGCCGCCGCTCTTGGTGGCGCGCCCTTCTTTGTTGGCGACCGCCACCGAAAAGCCGTATTCGCCGCCCTTCAACTTCACACCGGCGCTGTTCAAGTCGAGGCTCACGGTCTGCGGCACGAACGAGCCCAACAGCAGCCCGGTCGGCAGCGGGATGTCGATCAGCAATTCACATCCGTCTCCATGGTGACTGCACGGGGAGGACCAGAGCTGGAATTCGTAGCTGGTCGACAGTCCCTCGGTGTCAATCGTCGCTTCGAGAGTCGCGTCGTTCGAAGTCAGGTGGGAGACCGACACCGATTCGATCACCGGGCCGTTGGCTGGCGGCGTGGTGAGCGTCTCGTCGGGTCCGTACACGATCGGGCCCTCCCAACCAGGTCCCTCTTCCTCCTGCTGGAAGCGGGCCGTGATGACTCGGTAGTGATATGTGGTGCCAGGCTTCAGCGTCACCCCCGCGTGGGTGAGGTCGAGGTTCACTCCCTGCCCGTTGACGCCAGCGTCGATCGTGCCAAGCGGCAAGCCTTCTTCGCCTTCTCCGCTGAGCCGCCCCTCCAGCGCACAGAATACTTGATGCGCGGCCGGGCAGGTGAATTCAGTCAGATATTCGCTCGGTTCGGTGACAAGCTGGAACTGGTAGAGAGCCCCTCGTTCGGCGTCCTGCGGGTTGATCGTCGCTTCCAGCATCGCATCGGTCGAGGTCACATGCGAGGCGGACTCAGCTTCGACCGTCGGGGCTTCCGCGGCGGTCGTCGTGAAGGTCTGATCGGGACCATAGACGGGCGGCCCTTCCCATTCGAGTGTGTCTTCGGTGAGCACCCGCTTCACGACGATCACCCGGTAGTGGTAGGTCGTGTTCGGCTGCAGTGTGATGTCCGCGCCCGCCAGATCCTGGCTGACCGACTGACCGGTCGACCCGGCTGAAATGAAGCCGATCGACATACCGCCATGAGGCAGCGGGACGGGGCCGCAGGTGTCGTGTCCCGGAGGAAGCGCTCGTTCCGGGCAGACGATTTCCGGCGGGTATTCGCTCGTGTTCTTGACGACCTGGAACTGGTAGTACACGCCGTTGGGCAGGCCATCGGGATTGATCGCCGCGTGGACTGTGGCGTCGGTGGTGCTGATGTTGGAAGCCCACTCGTATTCGACCATCGGCGACCCGTCAGCAAACGCAGCGGCCGCCGCGAAAAGCAGCAGGAGCGCCGCACCAACCACCGCCAAAGTCAGTCTGCCTATTGAACGTCGCATCGATCAGACTCCCCGCCGTTCAGCGCCATCAACCCACACCTGACGCGATCTTACACGATCCTCCGGGCCGTACGTGCGCTTTGCACAACCTTTTACACCGTCTCCCGGACCAGGTTGGCGAACCGCTCGCCCCGCGCCTCGAAGTCGGCGAACTGGTCGAAGCTGGCGCAGGCTGGGGAGAGCAGCACTGTCTCACCCGCGCCCGCCGCCGCGCTAGCCGCCGCCACCGCCCGCTCCAGGTCTCCGCATTCGCGCAGTGGCACCGCCACCCCTGCCAGCGCGGCTGCAATCCGATGGGCGTCTTCGCCGATCAAATACACCGCACGGCAGCTAGCCGCCACGGGCTCGCGCAGGGGGGCGAAGTCCTGATTCTTGCCCTGGCCGCCGAGGATCAGGTGGACGCCACCCTGCGGTAATGCCCGCAGCGCCACGAGCGTGCTCGCGACGTTGGTGGCCTTCGAGTCGTT
>CAYNGQ010000056.1:0-3350 GCA_964396735.1 uncultured Solirubrobacteraceae bacterium
GAGCGCGGAGAGCACGAACCGCGTGGTGCCATCGGGGTGGGAGCAGGCGCCGCGGCCACGGACCAGTCCAGCGAGGGAGTGCAGGCGCCGGGCGGCTGCGTCCCGCTCGCCGTTACCCCGCGCGACCTGTCCGCCGCGGCGACCCTCGGCGCGCCCATTGTCCCCACTCAGCCGATCCCCAACGCCGCCCGCGAGCTGCTCGAAGGCGGAGGCGATCGCGTCGAGCCCGAACAGGCACGGCCCGCACTGGCGGGCGCTCTGCGAGGCCAGCCAGCGGGTGAGGCGAGCGAGCTCGGCGACGGGGCAGGCCTCGTCGGAGAGCACCACCACCACGCCGGCGCCGAGCGTGGGCGGGTGGGGTCCGAGCAAGGAGAGGTGGCGATCGGAGAGGACCACCTCGCGCAGCTGCGAGCCATCGATCCACGTCCCCGAGTAGCCGCCGAGCAGCACCGCGCGCGGCTGTGCGGTGAGGCCATCGGCGGCGTCGATGAGCGCCGAGAGGGGGGATCCGTGCTCGATCTCATACACCCCCGGGTGGGCGACGATCCCGGCGAGCGTGACCAGCGCCGAACCGGGCTGCTCGGGCGTGCCGAGCTCGCGGAACCAAGCGGCGCCGTGGCGCCCGATCAGCGCGAGGTGGGAGAAGGTCTCGACGTTGCACACGAGCGTGGGGCGACCTCGCACCCCCCGTTCGAAGGGGCGCGGAGGAGTGAAGGTCGGCAGCGCCGGTCCGCCGGAGAGGTGGTTGACGAGCGCCGACTCGTGGCCGGCGACGTAGCGGTGGGGGACGGGGCGCAGCTGGAATTGGATCCCATCCACCCGCTCTGCGCGACGGGAGCCGCCGCGTTCCTCGAGCGCACGCGCAACCGCGTCGAGCGCTGAAGGCGAGGACTCACATACTCCGAGCAGGACTTCCTGCGCGCCAACGGCGGCGGCGGCGAGCTGGGCGCCGTCGATCACGAGATGCGGGAGCGAGCGCAGCAAGGTGCGGTCCTTCGCGGAGGCGGGCTCGCCCTCGGCGCCGTTGACGACCACGATCGGCCGTGCTCCGCCGAGCACCGAGCGTGATGCCCCGGCGACGGCGCGCAGCTTGGCGGCAGTGGGAAACCCGGCTCCGCCACGACCCAGCAGGCCGGCGCGCTCGACCTCATCGATCAGGCCCGAGGCGGCGCCGCGGCGAGCCCGCCGGCGGCCTTCGGCGGTGGGGAGGTCGCCGTGGAGCGCGAGATGCTCGCTCAGCCCCAGCGTACCGCGGGAGGGGATGCCAGCCAGCAACCGCGGGAGACCGGACGCCCCAGACGAGGAGCGGTCAAGCAGCTGGTGGGGTAGATCGTGAGCGTCCCCGCTCCAACCCGCGCGCGCCCGAGATCCCTGGTAGGTGCTCACGGGTTGACCACGATCTTCGAGCGGGAGGCGGAGGCGTGGCCAAGCAGCGAGGAGGGGGTGCCGGAGCGCCGCGCCCATTCCGAGCCGAGCGGCCCGGATGGCAGCCACAGCACGAGGCCGAGCGCAAACGCGACGGCGACGCCGATCGCAAGGCCGCGCCCGCGAGCACTCTCACGCGAGAAGCCCCCGAGCGTACGGAGGAGCACCGCGCCGAGCACGAGCGCCAGGCAGAAACTGGAGAGCACGAGCAGCCAGGTGGTTGTGACGTCGCTGCCGGTGCCGAACGTGTGCAGTAGCGCGATCGGCCAACAGGCATAGACCAGCCAGTGCGTGGCCCGCCAGGCGCGCGGGCCGACGCGCCCGCGCAGCAGACTGGTGAGGATCACCGCGAGCAGCAGGTCGAACGCGACGGCGCCGAGCCCCAGCCAGAAGGGCCGGTAGGAGCCGACGAACGGGACGAACGCCGCCACCAGCGAGATCGACGCGAAGGAGTCGAGCACGGCGGTGAGGATGTGCAGCACGAGGAACACGAGCGCCAGTAGCGAGACGTTGCGGTGCAGCGCATCGATGACGAAGCGCGGCCAGGCGGGCATGCTGAAGCGCCGCACATCGACGACCCCCAGCGCAACGGCGACGCTCAGCAGCAGCAGCGCGACGGCGCCGGTCGAACGGGTGAGATACCAGTCGAGGCTGGGCCCGGACGTGGCGAGCGGGAGCAGCAGAGCGGTCATGGAAGATCGTCCACGTGGCGCCTTGACACAACCACCGGCCCCGGCGCGGGACATCCATGTCCCGCCACGGAGGCGGGTGTGCGATCCCGCGGCGGGTGGGGCGAGGACCCGTCGAGCGGCCAATCGCCGATTCGCAGCACCGCGCCGTCGTGCGCGACCAACCGCGCGGGCAGGCCGAGCGCATCCAGCCACGCCGGCGCACGGCGGCCGCGCACGAGCGCCGCGGTGGCGGCGATATTGGCGTCGGTGCAGTCGGCGGCGGCGACGCTGACGGTGCGCCAGGGGCCGCGCGCGGGAGCACCCGAGGAGGGGTCGATGATGTGGTGCATCGTCTGCCCGCCGCGCCTCCAGCGGCGCACTGCGACGCTGGAGGTCGCGAGGCCGCCGGCGGCAATCGCGACCGTCTGCCCGGGCGCGTCGGGCCCGGAGCGGTGGTCGTCGGTGGCGTGGATCCGCCAGCCGCCGGCAGGTCCGGATCCCACCCCCCCGGCGGTGGCGATGTCGCCGCCGAGGCCGACCAGCACGCCGCAGCGTGCCGCCTCCCACACCGCGCGGGCGCCACGGTCGGCGGCCCACGCTTTGGCGGTTGCCCCGAGGTCGAGCATGATCCCGCTGGGAATCCGCACGGTGGAGAACGTCGGGTCGAGCCGGACGGTGCGGTGGCCGCTGAGCCGCCGGGCGATCAGGGTGGGAGGGGGGGAGATACCGACAGGGGGCTGGTTGCTCAGGTGCCGGCCATCGGCCGTCTTCGCGGCGGTCCACGCCCCGGCGCCGTTGGCCCGATCCTCGAAGGACGACGCCTCAGCGGTCCACGCCTCGCCGGACTCTTCTGGCGTTGCTCCGAGCAGCGAGAAGTCGCGGTCGTAGCCGGCGAGCGCCAGCGCGGCGCCCACAGTCGGATCGACGTCCCCGTCGGTCAACTCCGCCGCGCGCAGCGCAACCTGCAGCGCCTCGACCAGCAGCGGCGCCACTGGCACCGGCCGCCCCCCGGCGTGCGTATTGACGCGGGTCAGGTCGGAGTCCCCGCGGAAGCGGCTGCAGGCGCGGTCGATCGCGCGCAGCTCCCGCTCGACGATCGCACGGGCCCTCGCGAGCGCGTTGGGATCGTCGACGAGCAGGACCACGCTCGTGCCGAGCGCCTCCCAGCCGGCTCTCGCGAGAGTGGCGACCCTCGCGGATGCCCCGGCGCGGGTATCGACCGTGGCGGTGATGGTACTCACTCCCATCGCGCGC
>CAYNGQ010000057.1:0-9715 GCA_964396735.1 uncultured Solirubrobacteraceae bacterium
AGCGCCCATCCGCAGCGAGGCCGCGCTGACGGCTGAACTCGACGAACACGTCCGGCGTCTGCGGGGTGATCAAGCTCGTGATGGCACTGCGCCACGGGATGCTGCCGCGGACCCTGCACGCGCGGGAGCCCTCGCCGCACATCGACTGGTCGGCGGGCGATGTGAAGCTCCTGGCGGAGGCCCAGCCGTGGCTTGCCGGCAGGCGCCCGCGTCGCGCGGCCGTCTCCTCGTTCGGGGTCAGCGGCACGAACGCGCACCTGATCGTCGAGGAGGCCCCGCCGCTGGGTGAGCCAGGGGAGGCGGTGAGCGAGCCGGCCGTAGTCGTGCTGACGGTGGGCGTGCCGTCCACACCCGTGCCGGCGGCGATCGTGCCGTCCACACCCGCACCGGAGGCGAGCGACCCCGCGCCGGCGGCGAGCCAACCGACCACGCCCGCGCTGGAGACGATCCCGCTGCTGCTGTCGGCCAGGTCGGAGGCGGCGCTGCGCGCGCAGGCAGAGCGTCTGCGCGCCCACCTGCAGGACCAGCCGCAGCTCACTCCGCTCGACATCGCGTTCACGCTCGCGACTGCGCGGGCACGGCTCGAGCGGCGGGCGGCAGTGATCGGCTGCGACCGCGACGCGTTGCTCGCCGGGCTTGCCGCACTCGCGCGTGGCGAGCCGGCGGCCAGTGTGCTGGAGGGATCGGAGCGCACAGGCAGAACGGCCTTCATGTTCACCGGCCAGGGCGCGCAGCGGCCCGGGATGGGTCGCGCGGCATACCGCGCCTTCCCGGTCTTCGCCCAGGCGTTCGACACGGTCTGCGCCGCGCTCGATCCGCTCGTGGGCCGGTCACTGCGGGAGCTGCTGTTCGCCGAGGAGGGGTCGTCCGAGGCGGCGCTGCTCGACCGCACCGAGTTCACGCAGGTCGCCCTCTTCGCGGTCGAGGTCGCCCTCTTCCGGCTCGTCGAGTCATGGGGGATCGTGCCCGATCTGCTGATCGGGCACTCGATCGGCGAGCTCGTCGCAGCGCACGTCGCCGGAGTGCTGTCGCTGGCCGACGCGGCGGTGCTGGTCGCCGCTCGCGGACGGCTGATGGGCGCGCTAGAAGCGGGCGGGGCGATGGTTGGGATCGAGGCGTCCGAGGAGGAGGTCCGTGAGAGCCTCGCCGGGCTCGAGCGGCTGTCACTCGCCGCCGTCAACGGACCGCGCGCGGTGGTCGTCTCCGGCGACGCCGAGGCAATCGACGGGTTGGCAGCCGGTTGGGCGGCCCGGCAGCGCAAGACGACTCGCCTGAACGTCAGCCATGCGTTCCACTCCCACCGGATGGATCCGATGCTCGAGGAGCTCGGTCGTGTCGCGGAGGGTCTCAGCTTCGGGCGTGCGCGGATCGCGATCGTCTCGAACGTGTCCGGCGAGCCGGCTGGGGAGGAGCTCGCGACGCCGCAGTACTGGGTCCGCCACGTGCGCGAACCGGTGCGCTTCGCCGACGGCATCGCCGCGCTCGCGAGCGCCGGGGTGACGCGTTTCTGCGAGCTCGGCCCCGGCGGCGTGCTGGCGGCGCTGGCGCACCGGTGCCTGGGAGATGACGAGCGGACGCTGATCGCCCCCGCCCTGCGCGCCAACTGCTCGGAGCCCGAGGCGCTGACGAGCTTCGCCACGCAGTTCCACGCCGCTGGAGGGCGCGTCGATTGGAATGCCTTCTTCGCCGGACGCGGGGCGCGCCACGTCGATCTCCCGACCTACGCCTTCCAGCGCGAGCGCTACTGGCTCGCATCCGAAACCGGCGGGCTGCGCTCGCGGGGTGGCGCCGGCGACCTCTTCGCCGCCGGGATCGGCGCCGTCGAG
This sequence comes from uncultured Solirubrobacteraceae bacterium, assembly GCA_964396735.1. GTDB lineage: Bacteria > Actinomycetota > Thermoleophilia > Solirubrobacterales > Solirubrobacteraceae > Palsa-744. Next base: position 1,827 of record CAYNGQ010000057.1, read on the forward strand.
CACCCGCTGCTCGGTGCCGCCCTCCCGCTCGCCGGGGATCGGGGTTGGGCATTCACCGGCCGTCTCTCCCTCGCGACCCATCCCTGGCTGGCCGATCACGCGGTGCACGACACGGTGCTCCTGCCGGGCACGGCGTTCCTCGAGCTCGCGCTCGGCGCCGGCCGGCAGGTCGGGTGCGAGATCGTCGAGGAGCTGACGTTCGAGGAGCCGCTCGTGCTGACCGAGCAGTGTGGGGTGCGGCTGCAGCTCACGCTGGGCGAGTGCGAGGAGTCGGGTCGGCGACTTCTCGCGATCTTCTCCCGGGCGGACGACTCGTCCGGCGAGGAGGCCGGTGACCGAACGTGGGAGGAGCCCCGTGGCCGAACGGGGCAGGAGTCCGGGGACGAAATCGGGGACGAAACCAAGGGCGAAACCGAGGACCAGGCCGGGGACGAGGCGGGGTGGACCCGCCATGCCAGCGGCGTGCTCGCGCCTGCGCCCGCCACGGACGACGTCGTCGAGGGCGCCATCGCGCAGCTGCGCGAGGAGGCGTGGCCACCGGAGGGCGCCGAGCCGATCGAGGTCGAGCACCTGTACGACCGTCTGGCGGAGATCGGCTTCGGCTACGGCCCTGCGTTCCAGGGAGTCGAGGCGGTCTGGCGCCGCGGCGAGGAGGTCTTCGCGGAGGTCGGCCTGAGCGAGCGTCAGGCTGCCGAGGCGGCTGGCTTCGCCTTGCATCCCGCGCTGTTCGACGCGGCTCTCCACGCCTGGCTGTTCGTTCGGAGCGAGGGACTCCAGCCGGACACACTGCCGCTGCCGTTCGCGGCGAGTGGCGTCCGCGTGCACTCATCCGGCGCGGCGTCGCTGCGGGTTCGCCTGGGCCCCGCGGGCGAGGACGCGCTGAGCATGGTGGCGCTCGACGGCGCCGGCGAGCCGGTGATGTCGCTCGACGCGCTCACGGCACGGCCCGTGGACGCGAGCCGGCTCGTGGGTGCGCGCCCCACCCATCGGGACTCGCTGCTCCGTCTGGAGTGGCCGGAGATGGAGGCGGATGCGTCGCGCCGCTCGGCAGATGCGATGCCGCCGCGTCTGGCGATCCTCGGCGACCTGCGGGTGCGAGGCGTCGAGGCCGACCGCCACGCCGACCTGCGCGCGCTCGGCGAGGCGGTCGAGCGGGGCGCTTCGGCGCCCGACTTCGTGCTCGCCGCCGCGACGGTCGGCGGGGGTAAGGAAGAGGCCGGCGTAGGCGGGGAGGCGCCTGACGCACGTGGCGAGGCGGTTGGCGCAGGTGGGAAGGGTGCTGACGCAGGCGGGGAGGCGCTCGTGCGCGCGGTGCGTGCGGGCGTCATACGGACGCTCGAGCTGCTCCAGGCATGGATCGCCGAGGAGCGCCTGGCGGACGCGCGACTCGTGATCGTTACCCGCGGCGCGGTCGCCGCTCGAGACGGCGAGGCGCCCGATCTCTTCGCGGCGCCGGTGTGGGGGCTTGTGCGCAGTGCCCAGTCCGAGCACCCGGGCAGCTTCCTGCTCGTCGATCTCGACGACGGTGGCGGGGAGAGGGATGGGGATGCGGAGGGGTACGGCCCCGGCGATGGCGCGCGAGGCGAGGTGCGGTATGGGGACGGCCACGGCAACGACGCGCGGGGCCAGGATGGGGAGGTCTCCTGGCCGGCGCTGCTGGCGAGCGGTGAGCCGCAGCTGGCCGTGCGCGGCGGCAGTGCCTACGTGCCGCGCCTGGTGCCACTCGAGAGCGGCACAGTGCTCCCGCCGGCACCCAAACCCCTCGATCCCGACGGCACCGTGCTGATCACCGGCGGCACGGGCGGCCTGGGCGCGTTGGTGGCTTGTCACCTTGCCGCGGCGCACGGCGCTCGCCACCTGCTGCTGGGCAGTCGTCGCGGGCGCGAGGCCGAGCGCGCGGGGGAGCTCGAGACGAAGCTCGCGGAGCTCGGCTGCGAGGTGGAGTTCGCGGCGTGCGACGTCGCGAACCGCGATCGGCTCGCGGCGCTCCTACACTCGATCCCGCCGGAGCGCCCGCTGCGCGTCGTGATCCATGCGGCGGGCACGCTCGACGACGGGTTGATCGAGACGCTGAACGCCGAGCAGGTCGAGCGGGTGATGCGCCCGAAGGTCGATGCGGCGCTGCACCTGCACGAGCTGACCGAGCACCTGGAGCTCTCGGAGTTCATCCTCTTCTCCTCGGGAGCGGCGACGCTGGGTGCCCCGGGGCAGGGCAACTACGCGGCCGCGAACGGCTTCCTCGACGCGCTCGCCCGCGGGCGCCGCGCGCAGGGGCTCGCGGGAACCTCGCTGGCGTGGGGACTGTGGGCTCAGGCCGGGGGCATGGAGGGCGGGCTCGAGCAGGAGGACATCGAGCGGCTGGGCCGCTCCGGCCTGCTTGCGCTGCCCGTGGCCACGGGTCTCGAGTTGCTTGACAGCGCGCGGGTGGCGGACGAGCCGCTCCTGCTGCCGGCGCGCCTGGACACCTCCGCGCTGCGCGCGCAGGCGCGGGCGGGGCTGCTGCCGGCGATGCTGCGGAGTGTGGTGCGCGCGCCTCCGCGCCGTGCGGCCGATGCCCGCTCACTGGCGCGGCGCCTCGCCGGCGTGCCGGAGGCCGAGCGAGACGCCGTCGTCCTCGACCTCGTGCTCGCGCAGGTCGCCGCGGTGCTGGGGCACGGCTCAGCGGACGCCGTGGATCCGACGCGCGCCTTCAAGGACCTGGGGTTCGACTCGCTCGGCTCGATCGAGCTGCGCAACCGCCTCTCTCTGACGACCGGCGTGCGGCTGCCTGCCACGCTTGTGTTCGACCATCCGTCGCCGGCCGCCGCGGCCCGCTTCCTGCGCTCGCGGGTGGAGGGCGCCGAGCGTGAGGCACCCGTGACGGCGCGTAGGCGCTCGCGCGTGAACGAGCCGATCGCGATCGTGGGGATGAGCTGCCGCTACCCCGGCGGGGTGCGTTCCCCAGATGACCTCTGGCGGCTCCTCGAGACGTCCACGGACGCGATCTCGCAGTTCCCGACCGACCGCGGCTGGGACCTCGAGCGCCTGTACGACCCCGACTCCGCCCGGCGCGGCACGTGTTACGCCCGCGAGGGCGGGTTTGTATACGACGCTGGGGAGTTCGACCCTGACTTCTTCGGGATCAGTCCGCGCGAGGCGCTCGCGATGGACCCCCAGCAGCGGTTGCTGCTGGAAGTAGCGTGGGAGGCGTTCGAGGACGCGGGTATCGACCCCGTGTCGCTGCGCGGAAGCGATACCGGCGTATTCGCCGGCATCATGACCCAGGACTACGGCTTTGCCGCCGGCGCAGGTTCGCTGCCGGACGAGGTCGAGGGCTACATGGCGACCGGTGTCGGCGGGAGCGTGGCGTCGGGTCGGCTGGCATACGTGTTTGGGCTGGAGGGGGCGGCGGTGACGGTCGACACGGCGTGCTCGTCGTCGCTGGTGGCGCTGCACCTGGCGTGTCAGGCGGTGCGTCAGGGGGAGTGCGAGATGGCGCTGGCGGGTGGCGCGACGGTGATGTCGACCCCCTTCCTGTTCGTCGAGTTCAGCCGCCAGCGCGGCCTCGCCCCGGATGGGCGGTGCAAGTCGTTTGCGGGAGCAGCGGATGGGGTGAGCTGGGCCGAGGGCGCCGGCCTGCTGCTGCTCGAGCGACTCTCGGATGCGCGCCGCAACGGTCATCGGGTGCTGGCGGTGGTGCGCGGCAGCGCGACCAACCAGGATGGGGCGAGCAATGGGTTGACGGCGCCGAACGGACCCTCGCAGGAGCGTGTGATCGGTCGGGCGCTCGCGAACGCGGGCCTCGCGGCGGGCGACGTGGACGCGGTCGAGGCGCACGGCACCGGCACGACGCTTGGCGATCCGATCGAGGCGCAGGCGCTGCTGGCGACCTACGGCCAAGGGCGTGAGAACGGTCCGCTGCGACTCGGGTCGATCAAGTCGAATATCGGCCACTCCTCCGCGGCGGCGGGTGTCGCGGGCGTGATCAAGGTGGTGATGGCGATGCGTCACGGGGTGCTGCCGGCGACGTTGCACATCGATGAGCCCTCGCCGCACGTGGACTGGTCGGCGGGCGATGTGCGGCTGCTGAGCGAGGCGGAGCCGTGGCCCGCGGGTGAGCGCACCCGTCGCGCGGGAGTCTCCGCGTTCGGTGTCAGCGGCACCAACGCACACGTGATCATCGAGGAGCCCCCGCTGCCGCAGGGGCTATCTCAGCCGCATGGGGATCCGCGGCTGCACGGGGCATCGCAGTCGCACGAGGCTGCGCAGTCGCACGAGGCTGCGCAGTCGGACGAGGCTCCACAGACGGACGAGACTCCGCAGTCGCACGAGGCTCCGCGGTCGGGTGAGCAGCTCGTCGTGCGCGAGCCGCCGGCGCTCCCCCTGCTGCTCTCGGCGAAGAGCGAGGCGGCGTTGCGCGCTCAGGCCGCGCGGCTGCACGCGCACCTTCAGGCGCGCCCCGAGCTCGCGCTGCTTGACGTCGCCTTCTCGCTCGCGACCACCCGCGCTCAGTTTCAGCGGCGCGCGGCTGTCGTCGCCGGCGACCGCGACGCGCTGCTCGTGGGACTGGAGGCGCTGTCGCGCGGCGAGCCGGCGGCAGGTGTCGTGAGGGGCGCAGCCGTCGGGGGCGGCAAGACGGCGTTCATGTTCACGGGGCAGGGCGCGCAGCGCGCGGGCATGGGCGCGGAGCTGTATCGGTTCTTCCCGGTGTTCGCGGAGGCGTTGGACGCGGCGTGCGCCGAGCTCGACCGGCATCTGGGCCACTCGTTGAAGGAAGTCATGTTTGCGGCCGAGGGGTCGGCGGAGGCCGAGCTGCTCGACCGCACCGAGTTCACGCAGGCAGGGTTGTTTGCGCTCGAGGTGGCGTTGTTTCGGCTGCTGGAGTCGCTCGGGGTCAGGCCGGACTATCTGATCGGTCACTCGATCGGGGAGTTGGTGGCGGCGCACGTCGCCGGCGTGCTCTCGCTGGCGGACGCCAGCGCATTCGCGGCAGCACGCGGGCGGCTCATGGGAGCGCTTCCCGAGGGTGGCGCGATGCTGGCGGTGCAGGCCGCGGAGGGCGAGATTCGCGAGAGCATCGCGGGAAGCGAGGAGTGCCTGGCGCTAGCCGCGGTCAACGGGCCGGCCTCGGTGGTGGTATCCGGCGCGGCGGGGGCTGTCGAGGAGCTGCGGGCAGATTGGCGGGGACGGGGGCGCCAGACGACGCTTCTGCGCGTGAGCCATGCGTTTCATTCGCCGCTGATCGAGCCGGCGCTCGAGCAGCTCCGCGACATCGCCGCGGGCCTCGATTTCGAGCGTCCACGGATTCCGATCGCCTCCAATGTGTCGGGTGAGCTGGCCGGAGACGAGCTGACCAGCCCCGACTATTGGGTGCGCCACGCGCGCGAGACCGTCCGTTTCGCCGACGGCGTGCGCGCACTCGAAGCGGCCGGTGTGAGCCGCTTCTTGGAGCTTGGCCCGGACGGCGTGCTGTCGTCGCTGACGCGCCAGTGCCTGAGCGAGGAGCTCGAGGGGCGGGCGCTGATCGCCCCGGCGCTGCGGGGCGATCGTCCCGAGCCGCAGGCGCTGAGCGGGTTCCTGGCCGCGGCGCACACCGGCGGCGTGGCGCTCGATTGGCCGGCGTTCTTCGCGCGAGGAGCGGCGCGCCGCGTCGATCTCCCGACCTACCCATTCCAGCGCGAGCATTTCTGGCTCGAGTCCGTGCCGGGAGTGGGCGACCTGCGGGCGGCCGGGCTGCGCGCCGCCGACCACCCGATGCTGGGCGCGGCGGTGCGGGTCGCCGAGCGCGACGAATGGCTGTTCAGCGGGAGCCTCTCGATGGCGACGCACCCCTGGCTGGCCGATCACGCGGTCCTCGACACGCCGCTGCTGCCCGGCACCGCATTCGTCGAGCTCGCGCTTGCGGCCGGTGCTCGTGCCGGTTGCGAGGTGATCGAGGAGCTGACGCTGGAGGCGCCGCTGGTTGTGGCCGGCGAGGGGGCCGTTCAGTTGCAGCTCGCGGTGGCCGAGCCCGACGAGGCGGGGCGGCGGACGGTCGTCATCCACTCCCGCCCGGATGCCGCCGATGGCGAGGAGCTCGAGGATGAGACGCAGTGGACCCGTCACGCGAGCGGCATGCTCGCCACAGCGGCGGACGCGGACGACGCTGTCGAAGCGGCGTTCGCGCAGCTCCGCGGGCAGGCGTGGCCGCCGGAGGGCACCGAGCCGATCGAGGTCGAGCATCTCTACGACCGCCTGGCGGAGGTCGGCCTCGGCTATGGCCCCGCGTTCCAGGGGGTCGAGGCGGCATGGCGCCGCGGCGAGGAGGTCTTCGCGGAGGTCCGCCTGGGTGAGCGTGAGGCGGCCGAGGCGGACAGCTTCGCCGTCCACCCGGCGCTGTTTGACGCGCTCTTCCATCCGGTCATCGGCGTCGCGCTCGAGGAGCACCCCGAGCAGCGTGGTCTGTTGCTGCCGTTCTCGTTCTCGGGTGTACGACTGGACCGCCGCGGCGCCTCGTCGCTGCGGGTCCAGATTGCTCCCGCGGGCGAGGGCGCCGTGCGCATCACGTCCTGCGACCACGAGGGCCTGCCGGCGCTCTCTGTTGCATCGCTGGCGGCGCGGCCGGTGCCGACGGACCAGCTCGCGGGGGCACGGGGCGGGCAGCACCCTTCGCTGTTGCGCCTGGAGTGGGCGCAGCTCCCGCCGATCGAGGCCACGCCGCCACGCCTGACGACGATCGGCGGCGATGACGCCCACCTGCAGTGGCGGGGCGGCGCCGATCGCCATGCGGATCTTCGGGCGCTGGGCGAGGCGATCGAGGGAGGCGCGCCGATGCCCGATGCCGTGCTCGCCCTCGCGCCGGTCATCGACACCGCCGGCGAGCTCGCGCAGCGCGCCCGCGCGGGGGTGCGGCGGACATGCGGGCTGTTGCAGGGATGGCTGGCGGATGAGCGGCTGGCGGAGGGACGGCTGGTGGTGGTGACTCGCGGGGCGGTCGCGATCGGGGAGCTGGAAGCCCCCGACCTGGCGGTGGCGCCGGTGTGGGGGTTGGTGCGCAGCGCCCAGTCCGAGCACCCTGGCCGTTTCCTGCTCGTCGACCTCGAACCCGACGGCGAAGAAGGTAGCGGGGAGCGGGAGATCCCCTGGGGGATGCTGCTTGCAGCCGGCGAGCCACAGCTCGCGGTGCGCAGGGGCTCGGTCTACGTGCCGCGGCTCGCGCCGCTCGGCGAGGCCCCGATGCCAAATGCGCGCGCCGGGGGGGTGCTCGATCCCGGCGGCACCGTGCTGATCACCGGAGGCACGGGTGGCCTGGGCGCGCTGGTGGCGCGCCACCTCGCGGAGGCGGACGGCGTCCGTCATCTGCTGTTGGCGAGCCGCGGCGGCCGCCGAGCCCCGGGGGCAGAGGAGCTCGCGGTGGAGCTTGCGGACCTGGGTTGTGAGGCGAATGTGGTGGCGTGCGATGTCGCGGACCGCGATCAGCTCGCTGCGGCGATCGGCGCGGTTTCCCAGGAGCACCCGTTGACGGCGGTGATCCACGCCGCGGGGGTGCTCGAGGACGGTGTGATCGAGACGCTGAGCGCCGAGCAGCTGGAGCGGGTGCTGCGTCCGAAGGTCGACGCGGCGCTCCACCTGCACGAGCTGACGGCGGGCCTGGGGCTCTCGCAGTTTGTCCTGTTCTCCTCGATCACGGCCACGCTCGGCGGTCCGGGGCAGGGCGGCTACGCGGCCGCGAACGCATTCCTGGACGCGCTCGCGCACTGGCGGCGCGCGCGGGGGCTGGCGGGGACCTCGCTGGCATGGGGGCTGTGGGCGCAGGAGACGGGGACCGGGATGGGCGGCGGCCTCGGCGAGGCCGATCTGGCGCGGCTCGGCCGTCTGGGGATCGCTCCGCTCTCCAGCGACCAGGGTCTCGAGCTGCTCGACATGGCACG
>CAYNGQ010000058.1:0-5376 GCA_964396735.1 uncultured Solirubrobacteraceae bacterium
GACGGCCTGACGGTGGAGACCGAGGGGCGCGAGGAGATCGTCGCGCGGGGCATGGGCGCGTTTGCGGCGGTGGCCCAGGGCTCCGAGCAGGAGCCCGCGCTGATCGTGCTGCGCTACGAGCATCCGGGGGCGAGCGGCCCGCTGCTGGGCATGGTCGGCAAGGCGGTGACGTTCGACAGCGGCGGCATCTCGCTGAAGCCGGGCGCAAAGATGGCGGAGATGAAGTTCGACATGTCCGGCGGCGCCGCCGTGGTCGAGGCGATCGCGGCGATCGCGCGGCTGAAGCTGCCGGTGAAGCTGGTCGGGGTGGTGGGCGCGACCGAGAACCTGCCCAGCGACCGCTCGGTGAAGCCCGGGGACATCGTGACGGCGGCCAACGGGAAAACGATCGAGGTCAACAACACCGACGCCGAGGGCCGGCTGGTGCTGGCCGACTGCCTGCACCACGCGGTGGGGCTGGGGGCCGAACGGGTGGTCGACCTGGCGACGCTCACCGGCGCGGTGATCATCGCGCTCGGCTCGACCCATGCGGGGCTGATCGGCAACGACGACGAGCTCGCCGAGCGGATCGCGGCAGCCGGCCAGCAGACGGGTGAGATCGTGTGGCGGCTGCCGCTGCACGAGGAGTACGACGAGCTGATCAAAGGCACCTACGGTGACCTCGACAACGCCCCGGAAGGGCGCAAGGCCGGCACGATCGTGGGGGCCGCGTTTCTCTCCAACTTCGTGGGGGAGACCCCCTGGGCGCACCTCGACATCGCCGGCTCCGCCTGGGACCTCGGCCGCGCCTACGCCCCCAAAGGCGCCTCGGGCTACGGCGTCAGGCTCCTGGTGGAGCTGGCGAAGTCCTATTGCGCATAGCCCCGCACCGAGAGCCCGCTCCTCCGTCCGTCCGCGCTCTGTGAGAATGCCGCCATGGACTTCGACCTCTCCCCCGACCACGAGCTGATCCGCAGGACCGTGCGGGAATTCGCCGAGGGCGAGGTCGCGCCCGTAGCGGAGGAGCTCGACCGCACGAAGGCGTTTCCCTACGAGATCGTCGCCCAGCTGGGGAAGCTCAACCTGATGGGGATTCCCTTCCCCGAGGAGTACGGCGGGGGCGGCGGGGACTCGCTGGCGTACGCGCTCGCGGTGGAGGAGCTCGCCCGCGTGGACTCCTCGGTGGCGATCACGCTTTGCGCGCACACCTCGCTGGGCACCCAGCCGATCTACCTGTTTGGCAGCGAGGCGCAGAAGCGCGAGTGGTTGCCGCGGCTGTGCTCGGGGGAGAAGCTCGGGGCGTTCGGGCTGACCGAGCCGGAGGCCGGGTCGGACGCGGGCAACACGCGCACCCGCGCGCGCCTGCGGGATGGCGAGTGGGCGATCGATGGCGCCAAGCAGTTCATCACCAACGCCGGCACGGAGATCTCGGGCGTGGTGTGCATCACGGCCGTCACCGGCGCGAGCGACGACGCGGCCGGCGCAAACGACGGTGAGCGCGGCGCGGGCGGGAAGCAGGCAGGCGGGACCACCGAGCCCGCCAACGCCAAGGAGATCTCCAACATCATCGTCCCCAACGGCACCCCCGGCTACGAGCAGGGTGAGCCCTACCGCAAGATGGGCTGGAACGCCTCCGACACGCGGCCGCTGAGCTTCGCCGACTGCCGCGTGCCGCAGGAGAACCTGCTGGGGCCGCGCGGGCAGGGCTTCAAGCAGTTCCTGCACGTGCTCGACATCGGGCGCATCGGCGTGGCGGCGATGGGCGTGGGCCTCGCCCAGGGCGCGCTCGACCAGGCGCTTGCCTACGCCAAGGAGCGTCGCGCCTTCGGCAGGCCGATCGCCAAGTTCCAGGCGATTCAGGGCAAGCTGGCGGACATGTCAACCGAGATCGCCGCCGCCCGCCTGCTGGTGCACAAGGCGGCGCGCGAGAAGGACGCGGGGCGCAACTTCACGCTCACCGCCGCCCAGGCCAAGCTCAAGACGGGCCGCCTGGCGGTGCGCTGCGCCGAGGAGGCGGTGCAGATCCACGGCGGGTATGGCTTCATCGAGGAGTACCCCGTGTGCCGCTTCTATCGCGACGCGAAGATCCTCACGATTGGAGAGGGCACCGACGAGGTGCAGCAGATGGTGATCGCGCGAGCCCTCGGCGCTTAGGTCCCACGCACCGGGGGCCGGCCAACGGGTTTTTGGACGGTCTCCTGGGTCCCACACCACGGGAGCTCTCGATCACGAGCCTGGTGGGCCGCGGTCGCATACCGAGGAACGGGCAGGCCGGCAGCATGCGGGCACAGCGTGCGGCGGTGCGCCGCGAGGGTTCGTCATCGATACGGTGCCAGCGCGCTTGACGCAGACGCCGGGCAAGGTGGTTGGAGGCGCTCATGTCAGCGTCGCCGGATCCGGCGGGCCGTGACCGGGGCGCCCATGCCAGCGCCACGATCTCCCGGGCCGTGGCCACTCATGCCAGCGCCGCCGCGATCCGCTGGGCCGTGGCCGTGACTTTGGGTCCGAGCTCGGCGCGCAGCTCGTCGCGGCTGTAAGCCTGCGTCGGCACCGCCAGCTCCACGGCGGCAACCGCGTGGCCATCCTTGTCGAGCACCGCGGCGGCGATCGCGCGCCGGCCCGCGAGCAGCTCCTCGTCCTCGACCGCCACGCCATCGGTGAGGATCCGCTCGAGCTCGGCCCGCAGCGCTGTCTTGGTGGTGATCGCCTTGGGTCCGCGCCGCCCCAGGCGCAGCCCGGAGATCAGGCTCCGCTGCTCCGCCTCGGGCAGGCGCGCCAGGAGCGCCTTACCCGCGGCGGTGCAGTGGATGGGCAACCGCGTGCCCAGCCCGATGCCCTCATCGACCGCATACTGCCCTTGGCGAGACCCCTGCCAGCGGTCGATGTAGGCAACCTCGGCCCCCCCCAGGACCCCCAGGCTCGCGGTGCGTCCGGTCCGCGCCCGCAGCTCGCGCAGGTGCTCGCGCGCGACCCGACGAACCACCATCGAGTCGAGCAGCGAGAGCCCGAAATCCGATACGCGCGAGGAGAGCCGGTACTTGCGCGAGGGCCCCTGCTCGAGATATCCGAGCGTCACCAGAGTGGTCGCATAGCGGTGCGTGGTGGAGCGGCCCAAATCGAGTGCCTCAGCCATATCGGCAATCCCCCGTACCGGGTGCTCGGCGGTGAAGCACGTGAGCATCGCCAAGCCCGCCACCAGCGAGGAGGAGAACCTGCCGGGGTGCTCGGGATCCAGTGGCTTTGACATAGCGGAAGGTTTAGAAATGGCCGATTGTGGGTTTAATGACGGTTGGGCGGTGCGGACTTGTGATGCGATGTGGACTTTGAATCGGAAGGGACGTGGCGATCAGGGATGCGGCGGTGCGGATCGGGCTGTTCGAAGGGATGTGGCAATGCGAAGGGATGTGGCGGTGCAGTATCGATCTGTTAAGTGGAACCGGCCGTCGAAGCCCTGGGGCACGCCACCGGTGGCACAATCACATCATGACTAACGCCCCGGCGGACGAAAAGTCGCAACAAGAATGGTCGCGTTGCGAGTAATTAATGGCGATCGCGACGATCTGTCTACCAACTATACAAAGTCATTTTTATTGTTTCTGATTTGAGGTGCCTTGGCACCTCGATCCGGGCGCGATTATCTGCGTCCCAGCGCCTGACGAGCGCCCATCACGAGCATCGTGGGAGCCGCCAGCCCACCGATCGCCGCCAGCACCGAACGGGTCGCCAGCCGGGCCTCCGCCTGCACGGCGACGGGCATCGACAGATAGTGACCCGCCATGCCGGCCAGCAATAGTGCGTGCTGGCGTCCGCAGGGGAGCGCCTGAATCCTCTGCATCGACTCGGCCGCGATCAGGCCCAGGCGTGCGGCGGCCTCCTCTGGCGAGGAGTAATAGGCGAGCAGGCTGGGTTGACCAGCCACACGATCCTCCTGTTGATCGACCAGGCTGTCGAGCAGCAGATGCAGGGAGCCGATCCAGGGGAAGTACGCCTCCTCGATCGCTGTCGCCTCCTCCGCGCGGACGACGTGTCTGGCGGCCATCGCGATCAGCATGTAGACACCGAGAGACGAGCCCGCGGAGGCCGCCGTCTCCCACCATCTCAGATCGCTGCTTGCCGGCGTCTGCGCATACGCCCAACGCGCCAGCTCGGCGTGATCGCCCTGGGCTTCGTTGAGATTCAAGCTCTGAAAGGACACCATTCTCCTGGCGGCTCTGCGCATCGGCTCGGCCACCGAGGCGTAGGAGGGGAGCTCGCGCAGCGCGGCGCGGCAGGTCTCGACGATGCACTGCAGGTAGCCGGCGTCATCCTTTTGCGGGTGGTGAGCGTAATAGTCGATCCGCGGACCGGCTGGATCGAGCGCCGCCCCAAGCACTTTGTGCAGTTGATCGCCGTTGCGAACCGGATCCCGGCAGGGCTGCTCGGCGAGCGTGTCGACATAGTCGTAGGCAGCTTGGAGGGCCACCTGCGCGCGCACCACCGCGGGGCGATGGGCATCCGGGACGAACGCGGCAAACGCAGCGGCGCCGTCGAGGTTCAAGCGCTCCGTTCGCAGATTGGCCAAGGCCGCTCGGCGCAGCACCGGGTCGGGGATCTCCTCCGCCCGACTGCGCCAACGATTGGCCTCACGCCGAACGTTGGGAAAGATCCGCAGCCAATACCGTTTTGCGGCGCTCACAAACTCGGCCGCCGGCCACGCGGCCAGCGATCCACCCTCCTCGATAAACGCAGCCATACGAATAGCTTTGCGCGTCGAGGGGACGTCATGCGAAACATTCGTCCACACGCCGTGAGCTTTCGCCAGCCGGGCGCGCGCAAAACCTTCGGGGAGAATCGATCGGCTTGAGAGCTAGGGCCTATCCCGGCAGGGACGTACTTCTGGGGGCGGTCGAGGGTCAAGCGAGGCGATAGATCGACGCCCACCCACCCGAAGGCGTGGTGGGCCCACGTCTAACCCCGAGGACAAAGCCTCGCGCAGGCCATCGGCCGCATCCAGTGTGCGGGCCTGCCGGGATAGGCCCCTACTCTTGCAGGCCCACGTTGGCAGGCACCTTGGCCGCCTGCAGCCCGGGCACGGCGATCACGGCAATCGCCATCCCGGCAACCAGCAGGAATGTCTCCAAAATCTGCAAGCCGGCGAGTGAGAAGGGGGCGGAGAAGCCCGTCGTGAGCTCCAGCCAGCGGCTTGCCAGCGCGTGACCGTAGATGCCCAGCAACACGCCATCGAGGCTGCCGATGCTCAGCAGGATCAAGCTCTCCAGCAGCAGCGCCCGCCACAGTTGGCGATAGTCGAAGCCCTGGATGCGCAGCGAGGCGAGCTTGGCGCGCCGCTGCCAGATGACCGCCCCAAGCGCCGACGCCACCGACAACGCCGCCGCGATCAGCAGCAGCGTCGCGATC